>JACCUU010000113.1 GCA_013811645.1 Actinomycetota bacterium
TGCCAGGAGGCGAAGCACCGCGTGCGCAGTGGAGTCGTCTCCGCATCGCTCGACTGGCCGCTGAACCGCCGAATCACCGTCAATCTCGCGCCGGCGGCGTTGCGGAAGGAGGGATCCGGGTTCGATCTGCCGATCTCATTGGCGGTCCTCGCCGCGACGCGGCAGATCCCTGCCGAGCGGCTCGCCGAGCACGCCTCGGTCGGTGAGCTCGCGCTGGACGGTCGCGTGCGGCCGGTCGCCGGAGCGCTGGCGGTCGCCGAGGGAGCGCGCCGGGCGGGATTGCAGCGAGTCGTGTGCGCTGCCGAATCGGCCCCGGAGGTCGCGCTCGCCGGAGTGGAGCCCATCGCCGTTCGCCATCTCGCTGAGGTCGTCGCATATCTCCGAGGTGAGATCGATGCTCCTGGGTTCGACCCGCTCCACGACGATGCGCTCGAGCAAGCGGCCGTTCCCGATCTGGCGGACGTACGAGGCCAGGAACGGGCTCGTCGCGCGCTCGAAGTCGCGGCTGCGGGAAGCCACAACCTTCTCCTGACAGGTCCTCCCGGGACGGGGAAGACGATGCTCGCCCGGAGGCTCCCCGGAATCCTCCCACCCCTCGGGCGAGCCGAGGCGCTCGAAGTGACCCGCATCCATTCGGTGTGCGGGCTCTTGCCCCCGGAGCGGCCACTCATCACCGTGCCTCCGTTCCGTGCGCCGCACCATGGCGCGTCCGCCCCGGCCGTGGTCGGAGGTGGTTCGGGGCCACGCCCGGGCGAGGTCTCACTCGCGCATCGCGGCGTTCTTCTGCTCGACGAGCTGCCCGAGTTCCCACGCTCGGTCCTGGAAGCCCTCCGCCAGCCGGTCGAGGACGGTGTGGTCGCAATCGCGCGCGTGGGCGGGCATGCGCTCTTCCCTGCTCGCTTCCAGCTCGTCGGCACGATGAACATGTGCCCCTGCGGCGCCCGGGGCGATCCCGCTGTCGAATGCGCCTGTACGCCGCAGCGACTTGCCGCGTACCGCGAGAAGCTCTCCCGCGCGCTGCTCGACCGCTTCGATCTCGCAGTGGCGATGCCGCGACCACGCGCGGCTGAGCTCGCTGCTCCTCCGGGAGAAGCGTCGGCATTCGTGCGCGAGCGAGTCGAGATCGCGCGTGAGCGCCTCCGATCAACCCTTCCGCGCAGAACCGAAGCCGCGTCCGAGCTCTTGTCGAGCGCGGTCGACCGGCTCCCGCTCTCGGGCCGCGGGCGAGTCAGGGTAGCCCGGGTCGCGCGCACGATCGCGGCGCTCGCAGGTGCCGACGAGGTCGAGCCTGCGCACGTCGCGGAGGCGCTCTCGTACCGGATGCCGGCGTGACGGAGATTCGTCGGCTCCGGCGGCCTGACGCGGAGTACCCGGGTCTGCTGGCAGCGATTCACGATCCGCCGCCAGCGCTCTTCGTTCGAGGATGTGGGAGTAATGACGTTCTCTCGCACCCTGCAGTTGCGGTGGTCGGCGCTCGCGCGTGCTCGTCCTACGGCCGATCGGTTGCACGCTCTCTCGGGCGCGAGCTGGCGGCGGCGGGGCTCGTCGTCGTCAGCGGAATGGCGCGAGGCATCGACGGCGAGGTCCATCGTGGCGCGCTCGAGATGGGCACGACCGTCGCCGTCTTGGGTTGCGGAATCGACCGCGACTATCCTGCCGCTCATTCCGAGCTCGCGCGACGAATCTGCGAGCGGGGGCTGATCGTCTCCGAGTACGAGCCGGGCATCGAACCCGCGCCGTGGCGTTTCCCGGCCCGCAATCGGATCATCGCAGGGCTCGCAGAGGCGACCGTCGTCGTCGAGGCCCGGGAGCGGAGCGGCGCCCTGATCACGGCCGACTTCGCGTTGGAGGAGGGGAGGGACGTGCTCGCGGTTCCTGGAGAGATCACGAGCGCTCTCTCCGCCGGAACGAACGCATTGATTCGCCTCGGCGCGGTGCCTGTCACCTGCGGGGCGGACGTGCTGGAGCTGTTCGACCTCGCACCCGCCGCACCGACATCGGCCACGTGGGGCCCGCAAGCGCAAGACTTGCTCGAGCGCCTGCGCGACGGGGCACTGACCGCCGACGAGCTGGTGCGGTCGTCCGGGGCGGATCCGGCCGTGGTCGCGGCCGCGCTCGTCGAGCTAGAGCTGTCGCGGAGCGTCGCGCTCGAGGACGGAGTGTATCGCGCTTCGATCTAGGATCGCGGACGATGGAAAGTGAGCGGAATGCCTACGCTCTCGTGCCGAACGCCACTCGATCGGCGGTGCTCGTGCACGAAGGGAAGCTTCCGTGCGTCTCCAGCCGGCCGGGGGTGGCCGGTGTCAGCGAGGCACTTCGCTCGACGCACGCGCTCGCCGTTCCCTACCTCCGCCCGGCCCGGATCCTCCAGGGCGACGGGGGCAAGGCCGGCTCCGCGCTCTACGAGTTCGACGCGCCCGACGCGGAGTGGGAGCTGCCGGCCGCCCTGGGGTGGTTGGCGCTCCCCGACGCTGATCCCACCCTGATCTCGCCACCCGGGCTGGTGCCCTATGTGGAGAAGTGGCTCGCGATCGCGCGTGGCGCACCGGTGCCCGAGAAGCGACCTCCGTGGGCACGACCGGGATGGCTGGCAGTGGCCGCGGCCTGGTTGGAGACGAGCGTCGCCGAGGCCGGTCTGCAGCAGACGGCAGCGGTCGAGGTCGTGGAGCAATGGCCGCTTTCGTCCGTCCTGCGGTGCGCGACGGACGGGGGTCGCGTCTACATGAAGGCGGTTTTCTCCACGTTCGGGCACGAGCCCGCGTTGACCCAGGCACTCGCGAAGGAGCACTCAGCGCTCGTTCCCGAGGTGCTCGCCGTTGACGTCACGCGCGGATGGATGCTGATGCGCGAGCTCTCCGGTTCGCTCATCGGCGATCAGGGCGTTGAGACGTGGGGCGACGCGCTCCTTGCGGCCGCGGGAGTTCACCTGGCGTGGTCCGATCGCACGAGCGAGCTCTTCGAGCTCGGCGCGCACGATCGCAGGCTAGCCGCCCTTGCCGTCGAGATCGGTAGCGCGTTCGAGGCAGCCGGCATCGCGGGCAGCGAGCAAGCGGTAGCGCAGCTCGAGAGCCGCTGCGAGGAGCTCGGCGAGGGGCCGCTGCCCCAGACGCTCGTCCACGGCGACCTGCATCCGTGGAACGTGATGGTCGACGCGGACGAGTTGCGGATCTTCGACTGGTCGGACGCCTGCGTCTCGCACCCGCTCTTCGACCTGCCGACCTTCCTCCAGCGCGCGGACGACGAAGGCGCACGAGGTTCGATGCTCGACGCGTACCTCGGCGCCTGGGCCGATCTCGCTCCCCTCGATGAGCTTCGGGCGACCTACCAGCTCGCGCTTCCGCTCGCTCACGTGCACCACGCGATCAGCTATCTACGCATCAACGAGGCGCTCGAGCCCGACGACCGCTGGTGGTTCGAGGACGAGCCGAGGCGCTGGCTTGTGGGCGCGGTCGAGCTGCTGGAGTTGGAGTGACGACGAGGTCGTACTGGCTGGACGAGGCACGCGATCCGCTCCCCCGCGCACGATTCCACGGAGCGCCCGATGTGGCGGTCGTCGGAGGCGGGGTAACCGGCTGCTCGTGCGCGGTCGCGCTCGCCGAGGCCGGGCTGAAAGTCAGGTTGTACGAGGCGCGTGAGATCGGCGGCGGCGCGAGCGGGCGCAATGGCGGATTCGCGCTACGTGGCGGCGCGGCTGCGTATCCGGTCATGGTCGAATCGATCGGCCGTGAACGCGCCGCTTCCCTCTGGCGCTGGACCGAGCGCGAGTTACTGGAGCTCGCCGGGGTCGCGGGTGACGCGTTTCGTCCGACCAGCAGCCTGCGGATCGCCGCAGACGACGAGGAGCGAGCGGAGCTCGAGCAAGAGTACGAGGCTCTGCGCTCTGACGGATTCGACGTGGAGTGGCGCGACGAGTTGCCCGCTCCGCTGCGAGACAGGTACCCAGCGGCGCTCTTCCATCCGGCGGACGGAGTGCTCCAGCCGGCTCGCGTCGTCCGGCGTCTCGCGGCGCGAGCAGCTGCGACCGGTGTCGAGATCCACGAGCACACGCGAGTCACGTCGACCGAAGAGACGGCCGCGGAGACAGTCGTCGTCGCGACCGACGGCTATCCGAGCGGCCTCGCCGGGGAGCTCGAAGGTCTCATCGTTCCCACGAGAGGCCAGGTGATCGCCACCGAGCCGATCCCCGAGCGATTCTTCGCGATCCCGCACTACGGTCGCCACGGTTACGACTACTGGCACCAGACGGAGGACGGACGAATCGTCGCGGGCGGCTTCC
>JACCUU010000117.1 GCA_013811645.1 Actinomycetota bacterium
TCAGCGGGCTCGTCCCCCCGGGCCACCGCGAGACGGCGCTGCAGCTCTTCCATCGACGAGAGCGTAATGCGCACGGGCTGCCGGAGAACGCACTGTCGTATAGTCGGCCAGTCGAGTCGGCAGGCGGACAGGAGGAGCAGATGAGGAGAAAGTTCGTAGTAGGCGGGCTCGTGCTGGCGCTCGCCCTGAGCGCGCTCGCGCTCGCTGGCGGCAGCGCGGCCAGATCCGAGCAGGATCCCTTCAAGGTGGCGTTCATCTATCCGGGCCCCCACAACGACGGCGGCTGGTCGCAGTCCCACGACCGGGGACGCCTCGCGATCGAGAAGGCGCTCGGCAACAAGGTCGAGACGACCTACAAGGAGAACATCTTCTCGAACGCGCAGGTTCCACAGGTGGTCGCCGGCCTCGTTCGCGAGGGCTACGACATGATCTTCGGCTGCTCGTTCGGCATGTTCGAGAACGGCGTCAACGGCCAGCTCTACGATAAGTACCCCGACGTCAAGTTCGAGCAGGCGACGGGGCTGCAGGTCAAGAAGAACCAGTCGGAGTACTTCGGTGCCGGCGAGGACACGATCTATCTCTCGGGCATGGCGGCAGGTGCCGCGACCAAGAACGGGCAGATCGGCTACATCGTCCCGTTCGGGATCCCCGAGGTCGTGAGGCACATCAACGCATTCGCGCTCGGGGCACAGGCGATGAATCCGAAGGCCAAAGTGAAGCTGCTCTGGACGAACTCGTGGTTCTCGCCTCCGAAGGAGACGGCCGCCGCCAAGAACCTGATCGCAGCGGGTGTCGACGTGCTCGGCCAGAACGTGGACAGCCCCGCGGCGGGCGTCGTTGCGGAGTCGAAGAAGATCCCGTGGGTCGGCTACGACTCGGACGCCCGCAAGTCGGCTCCGACGCAGTGGCTGACGGCGGCGACCTACAACTGGGGCCCGTACTACGTGAAGCGCGTCAGGGCCGCAATCAACGGGACCTGGAAGTCGGGCTTCTACTACGGCACGATCAAGGACGGCTTCACAGGTCTTGCCCCGTACGGTCCGAAGGTCACGGCGAAGACGAAGGCCGCCATCGCCGCGAAGCGGAAGGCCATCGTCTCGGGCAAGTTCAGCGTCTTCCAGGGGCCCTTGTACGACCAGAAGGGCAAGCTGATGGTGCCGAAGGGGAAGACCCTGAAGGTGCTCCCCGATCTGTACTCGATGCAGTGGCTCTCGAAGGGTGTGATCGGGAAGGTCTCGTCGGTCGCGCCTCCGGGTTAGATGGCGTGGGGCAGGTCCCCACATCCTCAGGAGGTCGGAGAGGCGCCGTTCCGCCCGGCGCCTCTCCTCCTGCCGCAGTCCGCATGGTGGGGATCACGAAGGTGTTCCCCGGTGTGGTGGCAAACGACGGCGTGACCTTCGAGGCCGCGGCGGGCGAGGTGCACGCGCTCCTCGGCGAGAACGGCGCCGGCAAGACGACGCTGTCGAACATCCTGACCGGTCTCTATCGCCCGGACGGGGGCGAGATCGAGCTCTACGGAGAAACGGTTCGGTTCCACTCCCCGCGGGATGCGATCGACGCCGGGATCGGCATGGTGCATCAGCACTTCCGGCTGGTCGAGCCCTTCACCGTCGCGGAGAACGTCGTCCTCGGCGACCATCGCGGCGAAGGGGGTCGCGCCATCCTGCGTCCGGCTTCGACCGAACGGCGCGTGGCCGAGATCAGTCAGCGCTACCAACTCGCCGTGAATCCGAAGGCGAAGATCTGGCAGCTCTCGATCGGCGAGCAACAGCGGGTCGAGATCCTGAAGGCGCTCTATCGCGAGGCCCGGGTTCTGATCATGGACGAGCCCACCGCCGTGCTCACCCCGCAGGAGGCCGAGGGGCTCTTCGCAACACTTCGCGCGATGGCGGACGAAGGAAAGACCGTCATCTTCATCTCGCACAAGCTCCACGAGGTGAAGGCCGTCGCCGACCGGGTGACCGTGTTGCGCGGCGGCAGGACAGTGGCGACGGTCGCTGCCGCAACTTCCACGGCGCGCTCTCTCGCATCCCTCATGGTCGGACGCGAGATCGAGGTCGTGCGACCGCTTGAGCGCGCGAGGTCGTTGGCCGACGTCCAGGCGCTCGAAGTCGACGCGTTGACCGTTGCGGGCGATCGTGGCGAGACCGCCGTGCGCGACGTCTCGTTCGGGATTCGCGTGGGCGAGATCGTCGGCGTCGCCGGGGTCGCGGGCAACGGCCAGCGCGAACTGGCGGAGGCGCTTTCCGGGATGCGCGACATCGAAGCGGGGGGCGTTCGCGTCGGCGGCCGGCTTCTGCGAGGAGGCGATCCGCGCGAGGCGATCCTTGCGGGCGTCGCGCACGTTCCCGAGGACCGGCTCGGCACCGGCCTCGCCCCGAGCCTGAGCGTCACCAGCAACGTCGTCATGAAGACGTACCGGCGTCGCTCGCTCTCGCACGGCCCGCTTCTCGCCCTCCGGCGGATGCGCGAAGTCGCCGCCCGGATCGTCCGGCGCTACGACGTGAAGACCCCTGGCACGGAGACGCCGGTGCGCAACCTTTCGGGCGGCAACCTCCAGAAGCTCATCCTCGGCCGGGAGTTCGAGGACGACCCGCTCGTCCTCGTCGTCGCACAGCCGACGCG
>JACCUU010000118.1 GCA_013811645.1 Actinomycetota bacterium
CGGGCCGACGCGCTCGGGCTCGCCCAGCTCTACCAGATTCGAGGCCGAGTCGGCCGCTCGGACGTCCACGCGTACGCCTATCTCTTCTATCCGGAAGCGTCGGAGCTGAGTCCGGAGGCGAGGGCGCGGCTGGCGACGCTCGCCGACCACACGGAGCTGGGGGCTGGTTTCCAGATCGCCATGCGCGACCTCGAGATCCGGGGCGCCGGCGACCTTCTCGGCGCCGAGCAGTCCGGCCACGTCGCCGCTCTGGGCTTCGAGCTCTACGTCGAGATGCTGAATGAGGCGGTTGCCGAGCTCTCCGGGGAGCGCCGCATCGCGGCTCGGCCGGTTCGGATCGACGCGCGGGTGGACGCCTACGTCCCAGCCTCCTACGTGGCGGCCGAGGCGCTGAAGATCGACCTGCACCGCCGGATCGCGCTCGTCGAGGACGAGGACGAGCTGCGCGAGCTCGTCTCCGTCACCGAGGATCGCTACGGACCCGTGCCCGAGCCGGTTCAGAACCTGTTCGCGATCCAGGAGGCGAAGCTGAAGCTCGCGCGGCTCGGCGCCGACTATCTCGTCTACCGCGGAGGCCGGGCCACAGTCGGTCCGCTGATCCTCGGCTCGGTGGAGTTCCAGGCGCTCAGGGTCGTAGTCCCGACCGTTGTCTACTCGACCGAGAAGCGCGAGGTATCGCTGCGGGTCGAAACGCTGGAAGCGGCATTGGGGCTGCCCGATGCTATAGTCGATGCTCGTTTGGCCGCCTGAGTCGCGGCCTTTTTCTTGGCTCTGCGAACCGCTGGGCGAACCGCTTTCACCTCGTTCCCGAACAGTCCACAACGTCTGCCTAACACCGCCTCGGCTATAAGAAAACCCGCATGAAGCGCCCGCGTCTCGTTCTCGTCGTCCTCGGCCTCGCTCTCGCGATGTCCGTTTCCGCGTGCGGCGGCGGCAGCGGGGACGTTCCGGACGGAGCGGTGGCTGTCGTCGACGGAACCGAAGTCTCCCGTGCCGAGCTCGACGAGTTGATCGAGCGCGCGAAGAAGGCGTACACCGCCGGGAAGCAGGAGTTCCCGAAGGCCGGAACCCCCGAGTACCAGAACATCCAAACGCAGTACGTGACCTTCCTCGTCCAGCGCGAGGAGTTCGAGAAGGAGGCCACCGACCGCGGCATCACCGTCACCGACGCTGACGTCGACAAGGAGATCGAGGAGTTTTTGAAGACGCGCTTCGGCGGCAAGCGCGACGCGTTCGACAAGGCGTTGAAGGACCAGGGCTTCACTGAGGAGGCGCTCAGAGACACGCTCCGCACCTCCGTTCTCTCGCAGAAGCTGTTCGACGCCGTCACCAAGGACGTCAAGGTGGAAGACGCCGAGATCCTCGCGTACTACCAGCAGAACCAGGCGCAGTACGGATCGCCTGAGTCGCGGGATGTCCGTCACATCCTGATCTCGGAGAAGAACGGCGACGACGTCGACTTCCCGAAGAGCAAGGTGGAAGCTGATCGGATCTACGCGCTCCTGAAGGGCGGCGGCGATTTCTCCGCGCTCGCAAAGGCGAGCTCCGACGACCCGAGCGTCAAGGACAACGGCGGCAAGCTGTCGATCACGCGAGGGCAGACCGTTCCCGAGTTCGACAAGACCGCATTCGAGCTCGAGCAGGGTGCGCTCTCGAAGCCGGTGAAGACCACCTACGGCTACCACGTCATCGAGGCGCTCACCCCGGTGAAGAAGGCGACCACGACGCCGATTGCCAAGGTCCGCGCGTCGATTCGCACCACGCTTCTCCAGGAGAAGAAGACGACCTTCATGACGACCTGGGTCGAGGATCTGAAGGACGAATACGACGACAAGGTCAGCTACGCGGCCGGCTTCGAGCCTCCCGAGATTCCGGACGCGACGACCACCGACACAGAGACCGATCCGAGCTAGCTGTTGGCGCAAGATCGAGATCCGCTAGCGCGGATTTCGATCGCGCAAGGGCTTAACCCCTTTATGTGGAGCCCGAGGTCGCGCCCGTGTCGGGGTGTGAAGTCGCTCGCGTCGCTGACCCCCGCCGCGCCGGGGCTGCTCGTGCGGCGGCAAGCGTCTAGGGTTATGCCGGTGAGTCTCGCGGAGGCGCTCATCGACCTCCAGGAGTTGACGCGACAGCTCCGTCGTGAGTGCCCTTGGGACCGCGAGCAAACTGCGCTCACGATCGTCCCACACACGCTCGAGGAGGCATACGAGGTCGCAGACGCCGCCGTCGCGGGCGACGATGCAGGGCTTCGCGGCGAGCTCGGCGATCTCCTTTTCCAGGTGTATTTTCTGTCGCTGCTCCTGGAGGAGCGCGGCGAGGGCGATCTCGAGTCGGTCGCTCGTGGGGTGCACGAGAAGCTCGTCCGGCGCCATCCCCACGTCTTCGGCGAGGCCGACGCCTCCACCGCCGGACGCGTGCGCGAGCGTTGGGAGCAGATCAAGTCCGAGCAGGAAGGGCGCGAGGGAATTTTCCATGACGTTCCCGCCTCGCTGCCCGCGCTTCTCGAGGCTCGCAAGGTGCAGCGCCGTGCCGCGACCTCGGGCTTCGACTGGCCTGACCTCGCAGGGCCGCTTCGCAAGCTCAGCGAGGAGTGCCAAGAGCTGGTCCGCGCGGTGGAAGGAACCGGCGAGCCGCGTCCGGAGACGGAGCCCGACGCGCAGGTGTTCTCGGAGGTAGGCGACGTGCTCTTCACCGTCGTCAACGTCGCGCGTCGGCTGAACGTGGATCCGGAGCTCGCTTTGCGAGCTACCTCACGGCGCTTCCGCGAGCGGGTGGAGCGCGCCGCCGAGCTCGCCGGCGAAGGAGGCGACGATTGGGCAGGCCTCGACCTCGAACGCCAGGATGTCTACTACGAGCGAGCCAAGGAGGAATTGCTCTGAGCGCCATCGTCGACGTGCACGGCCGTCAGATCCTCGACTCGCGCGGTAACCCGACCGTCGAGGTCGAGATCCGTCTCGCCTCGGGCGCGCTCGGCCGGGCGGCCGTGCCATCCGGCGCGTCGACGGGTGAGCACGAAGCGGTCGAGGTTCGGGACGACGATCCGGCGGCGTACCTCGGCAAGGGAGTTCTAGGCGCCGTCGCCAACGTCAACGGAGAGCTTGCCGAGGCCTTGTCCGGTCTCGACGCGACTGACCAGCCCACGCTCGATCGCGCTCTCGTCGATCTGGACGGCACTCGCGGAAAGAGCAGGCTTGGCGCGAATGCCGTCCTCGGCTGCTCGCTCGCCGCCGCGAAGGCCGCGGCGGACGAGGCCGAGCTCCCGCTCTATCGCTGGCTCGGCGGCGACAGGGCCTGCACACTGCCTGTTCCGCTGATGAACGTGGTCAACGGCGGCGCCCACGCCCAGAACCGGCTCGACCTCCAGGAGTTCATGATCGTCCCCGCGGGCGCGGAAACGTACAGCGAGGGGCTCCGCGTGGGCACGGAGGTCTTCCATCACCTGAAGGCGGTGCTGCACGAACGCGGGCTTGCGACCGGGGTGGGGGACGAAGGGGGTTTTGCACCCGACCTGGAGTCGACCGAGCAGGCGATCGAGGCGATCCTCGAAGCCGCGGAGCGCGCGGGCCATCGCGAGCAGGTCGGGATCGCGCTCGACCCTGCGGCGAGCGAAATCTTCCACGACGGACGCTATGAGCTCCCGGGGGAAGGGCGCACGCTCGAGCCTGGGGAGATGATCGACTTCTACGCCTCGCTGGCGGAGCGCTACCCGCTCGTCTCGGTCGAGGACGGTCTCGACGAGAACGCCTGGGACGACTGGCGTGCGTTGACCGAGAAGCTGGGCAGGACCGTCCAGCTCGTCGGCGACGACCTCTTCGTGACGAACGACGAGTTCCTGCGGCGGGGAATCGCGGAGAGCGTGGGGAACGCGATTCTGGTCAAGGTGAACCAGATCGGGACGCTGACCGAGGCACTGGAGACGATCGAGGTCGCGAAGGCTGCCGGTTACGCGACGGTGATCTCCCATCGCTCAGGGGAGACGGAGGACACGACGATCGCCGACCTTGCCGTTGCGGTGAACGCGGGTCAGATCAAGACCGGAGCGCCGTCGCGCACCGATCGCGTCGCGAAATACAACCAGCTCCTTCGAATCGAGGAGGAGCTCGGCGCGCGCGCCGAGTACCCCGGCTGGTCCGCCTTCCAGCGCGCCAAGTAGCCTGCGCAGCCATGGTCGCTTTCGACCGAAGGACGAAGATCGTCGCCACGATCGGACCCGCATCGTCCGGCGAAGAGGGCATCTCGCGGCTGATCGCGGCCGGTATGGACGGCGCCCGTCTCAACTTCTCGCATGGTTCTCACTCGGATCACGGCGCGAGTGCCAGGCTCGTGCGGGAGGCTCAGACGACGTTCGGACGTCCGCTCGCGCTGATCGCGGATCTTCAGGGTCCGAAGCTCAGGATCGGCGAGCTCTCGGAACCGGTCGAGCTCGAAGTGGGCGACAGCGTCAGCGTCGCAGACGAGGGCTCGGCGCGAGTCGACGACCTTCCTGTCGCGCCCGCCGTTCTCGGCTCCGTGCTTGCTCCCGGCCAGGACGTGCTCGTCGCCGACGGCCACGTGCGGCTCCGCGTCGAGCGGGTCGAGGGCAACAGGGCGATGTGTCGCGTCATCACGGGCGGCATCGTCGAGCCGCACAAGGGCGTGAACGTTCCTGGCGTCCCTCTGCCCGTCCCCTCGCTCACCGAGAAGGACCTCGAGGACCTCGACTT
>JACCUU010000129.1 GCA_013811645.1 Actinomycetota bacterium
ATCCGTAGCGACGTGGGGGTGCCCGCCACCGCCGAGCTCGTGAGCCGACTGGAGGCGCGCGGGGAGGTCGGGCAGCTCGAGGATGCTCTCGCCGAGGAAGCCGAGGCGCTGTTCGGTGGTCCTCCGACCCTCCTCCTCGACGCCCGGCCGAGCGTCGTTCTCGTGGTCGGCGTCAACGGAACCGGCAAGACGACGACGATCGGCAAGCTTGCGCAGAAGCTGCGTGAGCACGACCGTTCCGTGCTGGTGGGGGCGGCGGACACGTTCCGCGCGGCGGCCGAGGAGCAGCTGGAGATCTGGGCGGAACGAGCGGGCGCCGACTTCGTGGGTGCCCCGCGGGGGGCCGACCCCGCTGCCGTTGCGTACGACGCAGTCGAAGCTGCTCGCGCCCGCGGGCGCGACGTCGTCATCGTCGACACCGCGGGCCGCCTGCACACACAGGCGAATCTCATGGCCGAGCTCGAGAAGATCAGGCGCGTGATCGCGGGCCGCATCGAGGGAGCTCCGCACGAGACACTCCTGGTGGTCGACGCGACGACCGGGCAGAACGGGCTTCAGCAGGCGCGGCTCTTCGGGGAGGCCGTGGGTGTGACGGGAGTCGCGTTGACGAAGCTCGATGGCAGCGCTCGGGGCGGTGTCGCGATCGCGATAGCGTTCGAGCTCGGACTTCCGGTAAAGCTCGTCGGAGTGGGCGAGGGAGTCGACGATCTGCGCCCCTTCGACGCCCACGACTACGCGCGGGCACTCATCTCGAGCTAAGGGCATCGTTTCGAACTCGACCTAGGTTGGCGCTTCGATCGAGCCGGGAGGCCGGTCGCAGCAAGCTCGCCCGCGTGGCACCGAAGGAGGGGGCACACGGGGGAACCATGGGTTTCCCCGTGAACACTCATTCGAGGTAACTACGTTGCGTCAGACAAGGTCACCGCGTACGCTGTGCAAAATCCCGACGCGACCGGGAAAGGAGGCTGGGATGGCTGTCGCGATGTTCATGCGCTGGCCGGGCGTCACATCAGCTCAGTACGACTCCATCATGGGGAGGCTGGGGCTCGACTCGAATCCCGCTGCCGGGGGCGTGCTCCATGTGGCGGCCGTCACCGAGACGGGCCTCGAGGTGTGCGACGTGTGGCAGACCGAGCAAGCCTTCAGGGGGTTCTTCGAGAACCGCTTCCTGCCGCTCGCGACCGAGCTGAACCTCGAAGGACAACCCGAGATCGAGCTCGTTCAGCTGCACAACCTCTACGCCGCCGACCCCGAAATGATCGACCGGATCGGCGTCGTGTCGGTCCCGGCTGCGGTAGCGAGCTGGGCCGTCTGAGTGGCGCGCAGGCGCGGGCTAGCAGCCGTGCCTGCGTGAGATTCACGCCTGCCGTAGATTTGCCCTGGTGGACGAGAGCAGCGACCTGACGATCGCCTTCGGGCCGGTCGGCGTGGCGGGGCTCGCGCTCCTCGTGCTCGGGATCCTCAAGGGCAGTCGGCTGATCGCCCTCCTGGGGCTGAGCGGTGTCGTCGCGGATGTGACGGTTGCAGAGCTCGGCGGCTTCAAGGCCATGAACGAGACGCGTCCGCGGTCGAGCACGTCGACGCTCGCCGCTTCCGATCAGTAGCGCCGAACCTGCTTATGCGCTGCCCCGAGCGTTCACTTGATAGATCCGCACCCACTGATTGTGAGCTTGCGGCTCGAACGAGATCGAGACGAGACCCAGTGGCCGCCTTCGATACTCGTCGGGATCCTGAGGATCGAGACCTTGCTCCTCGAGTTCCGCTCTGATGACGAGCGACGCCTGTTTCGCGGCATCCTGGAACGCTTCCTCCAGAGTCTCGCCCGTCCCGGTGAAGTCCCTCTCCGTCCATCCGTTCTCCGGTTCGTCCATCTTCCCCTCCTTCTCGTGACTGCGCGCGACACTACTCCTCGACGAGCGACGACACAATCTCGCGCGCTCCAGCGCGACCCTGCGTGCGGGCACCATCCGCCTTGAGGGCGCTGAGCCGTTGAACGCCGAGGTCGACATCGAGCACCCTTTGCCAACGCTCGAGAATGGGCAGCTCGAAGCCATCGAGGGGTAGCTTGCCGCGCAGCGCCTCGGCAGCGCCGAGCAGCCGCGCCGCATCCTCGAGCGATCCCTCTCCCGCCGTTGCGCCCGCTAGCACCACGAGGCAGCGTGCCCGCGAGCGATCGTCCTCGAGGCTCGTGTAGACGGCGAGAGCTTCGTTGGCGCGCTCGATAGCCGATCCGTTCTCGCCCGCTGCGAGGTCGAGTTGACCGAGCATGAATTGCGCGGCGGCCACCCACGGAGCCTCGTCGAGCTCTCGAGCGAGCCCGAGCGCCTCCTCGAACGCTGGCCGCGCACGGACGAGATCCTCGCCCTGGAAGGCGGTCATGCCGAGGTTGTAGATCGCGTCCGCGACGAGCAGGGGATCGCCGAGGCCTCGGCGCAGCGTCACGGCCTCCTCGTACTCGGCGAGGGCGCCCTCGTGGTCGCCTTGTGTCGAGCGAACGTCACCGAGGGTCATGAGTGCCGCCGCGGTCGCGCCAGGATCCTCGAGCGCGCGCGCGAGCGTAAGCGCCTCCTCGCAAAGCTCCTCAGCGCGTTCCGGCTCGTCCTGTCGAAGAGCGATCCACCCGAGATATGCAACGACGGTTACCTGGTCATAGCCACGCTCGCACTCTCGAAAGAGCTCGCGCGCCTCCTCGAGCAGCACCGCTGCCGAGCTCCAGTCGCTCTGCGCGGTCGCATGCCTCGCGGCGCTCCGCAAAGCCTCCGCGCGGACCTCTACCGAAAGGTCGTCGGCAAGCCCCAGGGCCAGAGAGAGCCAACGCCGAGCTTCACTCACATGGGCATGGCCGCGCCAGAAACGGTCGAGCGCCGACGTCGCACGGAGCGCGTCCTCGACCCGTCCCGACGACAGGCACCAGTCGAGCATCGCTCGGATGTTGTCAAGCTCTTGTTCAAGGCGATCGAGCCACTTCGCGTGAGCTGATCCCGTGAGCTCGGACTCGGCTGCAGCCGCGAGGGAGAGGAAACGATCGGCGTGCTTCTCGCGAAGGCTGTCGAGCTTCCCCTCGGAGTCCAGCCTGGCCACGGCATGCTCGCGCACCGTCTCGAGCATCGACAACCGAACGTCTCCGTTTGCCACGTCGCTGCGGAGGAGGCTCCAGGCGACGAGCGACTCCAGATCGGCGAGGAAGCGCGGCTCGGCCCCCGCAAGCGCCCGCGCGTCGACGAGCGTGCATCCTCCGACAAAGACGGCGAGCGCCTCGTGCAGCGCGCGCTGGCGGTCGTTCAGAAGCCCATAGCTCCATTCGATCGTCGCGCGTAGCGTCCGTTGCCGTTCAGGAAGGTCGACCGGCCCTTCCATCTCCAGCGCGAGCCCTTCGTCGAGCGCTTGCAGAATCTGCGCCGGCGGAAGCACGACCAGGCGGGCGGCAACCAGCTCGATCGCCAGCGGCAGGCCGTCGAGCCGCTGGCAGATCTCCCGTACCGACGGCAAGGCGTCCGCTCGCAGCACGACCCCGCGTGCCGCAGCCAGCTCGGCGAACAGCTCCGCAGCATCGTCCAGCGGAAGCGGGCCTAGGGGCACGACGTGCTCTCCGGAGAGGCGAAGCGGAACCCGGCTTGTGGTGAGAAGCCTGACATCTCGCGCCCGATCGAGCAGTCGACCAATGTCTCGGGCGGCCGCGGGCAGGTGCTCGAGGTTGTCGAGGACGAGCAGCGTGCTGGTGCCTGCCAAGGCGTCGCCGACCGCGTCGATCAGCGGCCTGTCGGGCGACTCCGTAACGCCGATTGCGCGGGCGATCGCGCCGGGCACAAGGTCAGGATCGGACACCGGCGCGAGCCCGACGAGGTGCACCGGACGCTCGACGGCCGCCGCGCCTGCCACTTCGAGGGCAAGCCTGCTCTTGCCGGCGCCGCCCGGTCCGATGATGGTTACGAGCCTCACGTCGGGCCGATCGAGGAGGGCGCTGATAGCGGTGAGGTCGCCTTCTCTGCCGATCAGACGATGATGCAGCGCGGGGAGCGTGGCGCCGCCGAGAGTACGAAGAGGGGGGAAGTCGTCGAGGAGGTCAGGTCCTGCAAGCTGGAACAGCTGCTCAGGGGTGGGTACGTCCTTGAGGCGGTGTCGGCCGAGCGACCGAAAGGAGGCAGCGGGGAATGGCTCGGGGCCGGTGACGTTGCTGGTGGCTCGCGAGACGATGATCTGATCCCCGTGACCCGCTGCGCAGATGCGCGCCGCGACCACGACGTCCATTCCGACATAACCCTCCTCGCTGAGGTCGGGCTCGCCGGTGTGGATGCCCATCCGCAGGCGTAGCGCTCCCTCGGGGGGCCACGGCTCGCGGGCGAGTGCTCGCTGAATCTCGGCCGCGGCCACAACAGCGTCTCGTGCGCGGGAGAAAGCGAGGAAGGCGCCGTCTCCCGCCCAGTCGACCTCGTTTCCGTTGTGCGCGGTCGCCGCTGCCCGAACGAGTTCCCGCATGCGTCTCCGCATCGGCCCGAAGCGCTCTCCGAGGGCATGGAGAAGGCGCGTCGATCCCTCGATGTCGGCGAAGAGCAGCGTTACCGTTCCACTCGGCAATCGCTTGCGCGAATCGTCACTTCCGGACACGTCTCCGAGTGTACGAGCCAGCAACCTGCGCGACCAGGCTCTCGTGACGCTCTCTCTACACTGGGCGGCTGTGTTCGACACGCTTTCCGACAAGCTCCAGGCAACTCTCGGCGGCCTCGGCAGAGGAGGACGGCTCGACGAGGAGTCGGTCGCGAAAGCGATGCGCGAGATCCGCCTCGCGCTGCTCGAGGCCGACGTCAACTTCGAGGTCGCCAAGGACTTCACGGCGTCTCTGAAGGAGCGGGCGCTCGGCCAGGACGTCCTGAAGAGCCTCTCTCC
>JACCUU010000184.1 GCA_013811645.1 Actinomycetota bacterium
AGCGAGCGGTCGATCCGCAGCGTCGGCGCGTTCTGGGCGAACCAGCGCGCAGTCGACTCGCGGAGAGCCGGCCCCGTCTCGAGCACACGCCCGAGCGCGGCAGCGAGGCTCTCGGGACGCGCATCCGGCGAGACGACGCCGTTCACGCCGTCCTCGACAAGCTCCGTGGCCGCGTTCTCCGGACCCGCGACGACCACGCTCGGCGTGCCGCGCGCGGCTGCCTCCACGACGACGAGGCCGTAGCCCTCGCGCTCCGACGCGGTGACGAGACAGGCTGCACGGGCGATCGCCTCGTCCACCTCGTTCTCCGGCCGCCGTCCGGGGAGACGAGTGGCCGCGGACAGCCCGAGCTCGTCGACGAGCTTCGAGATGTGCACCCGCTCGGGTCCGTCGCCGTAGAGCTCGAGGCGAACGCCGGGACGCTGCTGGCGCAGCAGGGCGAAGGCGCGCACGACGGTGTCGATTCGCTTCTCCTGCACGTGGCGTCCGGCGTAGACCACGAGCTCCGGGTCGACGTCGACCGTTGACCTCATATCGATCCGATCGGCATAGAGACCTGGAAGGAGAACGGGTGTCCCCGAGTAGCCGGCGGCCACGAGCCGCTCGGCGTGAAGCCGCGAGAAGCAGAACGCGGTGTGGGGCAGGAGCACGCAGGCTCCTTGCACGAGCCAGCCGGTCGTGCCGATCAGCTCTCCCGCGTAGCGGCGCCAGTAGTCCTTCGTCCATACCTCGATCCAGTTCACGACGAGCTCGTACTTGCGGCGACGCCCGATCGCACTGGCTGCCAGGAGCGGGAAGTATGGGAACGAGGCCATGTGGACGATGTCGTACTCGGAGCCGTGACGCCATAGGTGCCTGGCGACGGCGAGCCCGAAGCGAAGCGGCGGCAGCAGCGTGCGTCGCTCTCGCCGGTACACGCGACCGGCGGGTGTGAGCCCGAGCACGCGCACCCCAGCAAGAGATGGGCGCTCCGATGAGTCCCAGTGACGCATGGTCACGTACGTCACGTCGTGTCCGGTGGCGGCGACGTGGAGCGCGAGGTCGCGCATCCACCGTTCCGCGCCGCCGACCGTCTGCGGGAAGAGATGGTCATAGACGAGGCAGATCCGTGGATGAGAGTGTCCGAGCGGGAGATTGCGCGCAGGCTCCCGGCCGCTCCAGTGCCCTTCGAGGCCGGAGAGCCGCCGTTTGACGGGGAGTGGAATCCGCTGGTGCCGGAGCCCCAGCTGCAGGCCCGCGAACTTGGCCGACTCGTAGACAGCGGCGTAGGGAAGCCAGCGTCGATGGCCCGTGCGCCAGAGCCACGAGACCTCGCCGAGCGCATAGCGAAAGCCGGCTTCGCGCAGGGCGACGCGAGACGACGGCGCTTCGCTCACGTACGCGCGGTCGGCAGAGACCCCAGAGTCGAAGAAGCGTCTGAACGCGCTCGTGACCGTGTAGGCGTGCGAGTGACGAACCGCAGCACGTGGCTCGTACACGATCTCGAGCCCCGCGAGCAGTACCCGCCTCGACCACTCCTGATCCTCGCTCATGATCACGTCGGTGGCGAGCGGATAGCGCTCCAGGACCGCCCTCGGCACCGCGGAGTTCACGTTCGAGAAGAGCGTCGCTTCGAAGCTGAGCCGGTCGGGGTCGACGAGGCGCTGCGTGCGATGCTCGGATCCGTACAGGAAGTCGAGGAAGTAGCGCTCCGACGGGATCGCCTCCTCGTGCGGGAGCTGGCGCCCGTAGACGCCGGCGACCTCGGCGCGATCACGGAGCGGAGCGACCAGCGACGCGAGCCAGCGCTCGTCCGTGGCAGAGGCGTCCTGCGACGTGAAGACCAGGGTGTCGCCGCGGGCGAGCTCGGCGCCGAGGTTGCGCGCTCCTCCGTGGCTGAACTCCTCGGGCCGGATCTCGTGCACCCGCGCGCCGAGCCGCCGCGCTCGCTCGGCACTGCCGTCGGTGGAGCCGGAGTCGATCACGACGACCTCGACCTCCTCGTCGACCTGCTGGCGCGCGATGGCCTCCAGGCAGCGGACGAGATCGAGGCCGCCGTCCTTGACGGGGATGACGACGGAGATCATCGGACGCGAGTCGCAGCTACTACGAACTGGTACGCGAAGAGCGAAGGTCGCGCGCGTCCGAGTGCGTGGGCGGCCCGTTCCATGGACGGCGCTCCGACACCCGGGACCGGAACGGTGTAGTCGAGCTCGACGATGCGATACCCCGCGCGTTCGAGCGTCTCGACGAGCGTGTTCCGCGTGAACAGATGCAGGTGCGTGCGATCGAGGATCCCGCGCTCCGTGTAACGCCAGCGACCCGCCAGGAGGCCGAGGCGCATCGTCCAGTTCGCCACGTTCGGCGTCGTCAGGACGAGGCGGCCCTCCTCGCGGAGCAGTGGACGCACACGAGCCAGGAGCAGCTCGGGCGCCCGCAGGTGCTCGATCAGGTCGCCGCACAGGATCACGTCGAACGAGCTTTCAGGAAACGGCAGCTCCATCGTCTCGGCGTCGCCAACCAGGACTTCGGAGCACACCTCTCGCGCAGACTCGGCCGCCGTGTCGTCCAGCTCGATCCCGATCACCGTGCAGCCTCGCTTGACCAGGGGCCGAGCGAGGTACCCGCTCGAGCAGCCGACGTCGAGCACACGCTTCCCCGAGCCGACGAGGGCGAGCAGCTTCATGTGCCCGCCATGGGGACGCTCGTTCAGGGCGACATAGCCAGTGCTCTGCGCAAGATCCGAATCCGCTCCCGCGAACTCGGATCGCGTGAACCTCCTTGAAGGCGTCTGCTTCGCTGCCGCATCGCTTTTCTTATTCATCGGCAGCTCAATCCTCGACGGCTAGCGGCGACGCAGCGGCATCGTGAGCAGAGCGAGGAAGAACGCGCCGAAGATCACCTGCATGCCGAGCCCGAGCGTCGTCGCGAGGAGCGCCGTCTCGTAGGCTCGTCCGAGATCGCCGAAGCCCTCCACTGCCCACTCGGTACCGATCGCGGCGAGGCCCCCGATGGCAAGGAGGACGAGCCCTCCTCCCGCGAGCAGTCCGTGCTCCAGGCGAACGCCCCGTCCCAGCCGCTCCAGGAGCGGGTCGTGCTCCCCGATGCGGACGCGCGCGTAGGTCCG
>JACCUU010000197.1 GCA_013811645.1 Actinomycetota bacterium
CCGTCGGCGTCGCCAACGGGGAGACCGGGCTCGCGCGGTTGCGCTTCGAGCGCCCGGACGTATGCGTCCTCGACCTCATGCTTCCCGGCATCGACGGCTGGCGCGTCATCGAGCAGGCGAGGTCGGAAGGGATCGGGACCCCCATCGTGGTCGTCTCTGCGCGCGGGACCGAGCACGACCGCGTGCACGCGCTCGAGATCGGGGCGGACGACTACCTCGTCAAGCCGTTCTCCCTCAAAGAGCTGACTGCGCGCGTGCGCGCGGCGGCCCGCCGCGGCGTCAGCGAGGCCGAGCCGCGCCGCGGCGACGCGATCGTCATCGAGGAGCTCCGCCTCGACCCCGACAACGTGCAGGCGTTCGTCGACGGGGAGAGCGCCGAGTTGACCCCGACGGAGTTTCGGCTCGTGTACACGCTCGCCCGCGAGCAAGGCCGCGTGCTGACCCGCGACGAGCTCCTGCAGCGTGTGTGGGGTCGCCGCGCGTCGCACCGCGACCGCACCGTGGACGTCTTCGTCCGCAAGCTTCGCGAGAAGATCGATCGCCAAGCGCCGCGGCACACCTTCATCCACACGCGCTATGGCGTGGGCTACAAGCTCGAAGCTCTCCCGAAGACCTAGCGCCGTCTGTTACCGGCGATCGGGCTGTGCGGAAGATCACGAGGGTCTGACCCTGGACACGTCTTGAACGGACAACGAGTTGTGTGCCAAGAAGCTGACAACCTCTTCACAGCTGGCAGGAATCGCAAGGTTCGCTATACTTAACTTCGTTAATGATTAGCGAAGTTATGCTTGACTCCCAACAGGTCGCGTCGGACTTGCGCCCTGTTCTCCTTCGCCTCTCCCGAGAGCTACGCAAGGAGACGGAGCAGCTCGGCGTGACCGCGCGACAGGCGACGCTCCTCTGGCTCGTCAAGCGGAGTCCCGGACTGTCCCTGGCCGAGCTCGCAGCCGAGGAGGGAATCTCCCCGCCGGCCCTGTCGGGCCACGTCGACCGGCTGGAGAGCGCAGGGTTGCTCGAGCGCGTGCGGTCCACCGAAGACCGCCGGCGCGTGGGTCTGAGGCTGACCGACGAGGGAGCACGTCTGATGCGGCGTATCCGCGCACGACGGACGACGTGGCTCGCTGACCGCATGCGCGATCTGGAGCCGGCCGAGCTGAGAGCCGTCGAGGCCGCGATTCCCGCGCTCCGGCGCCTTCTCGGAGAACACGCATGACTTCGCTCGCCATCGCCCTGCGGACGCGCACCTTCCGGAGCCTTCGGCGCCACCGGAACTACCGGATCTTCTTCTACGGGCAGCTCGTCTCCCTGGCCGGGTCGTGGATGCAGAACATCGCGCTCGCATGGCTGGTGCTCGAGCTCTCGGGCTCGCCTCTCGCGATCGGGGCCCTCGCGTTCTGCCGCTTCGTCCCGTTCACGGTCTTCGGTCTCGCAGCGGGTGTCGTCGCCGACCGCGTGGACACGCGCAAGCTCGTGATGGCGACGCAGGGCGCGGCGCTGATCGTGTCCGTGGCGCTCGCGGTGGTCACGCTGACCGGAACTGCGACGCTCACCGTCGTCTATGTCCTTGCAGCGCTCGGCGGGATCACCCTCGCCTTCGACGCGCCAGGACGCCAGTCGCTGACCTACCAGATGGTTGGCCCGCGCTCGCTCCCGAACGCGGTCGCGCTGAATGCCGGCCTCTTCAACGGATCACGGGTGATCGGCCCGGCCATCGCGGGGGTCGTCATCGCGTTGGCCGGCACCGGCGTCTGCTTCGTCATCAACGCCTTCAGCTTCCTCGCGGTTCTCGTCGCGCTCTCGCGACTTCGGGCCGAGGAATTCCACCAGGTCGAACGGGATCCATCGGTTCGCATCGTCGAGGGCATGCGGCGGGCGCTCGCATACGTGCGGCGCGAGCCGCAGCTTCGCGCGGTGTTCACCGTCGTCGCGATCATCAGCACCGTCGGCTTCAATTTCCACGTTCTCGTGCCGCTCCTCGCCGGTGACACGCTCCACGTTGGCCCGGGAGGTTTCGGGCTCTTGTCGGCGTCGTTCGGTCTCGGCGCGCTCGTCGGAGCTCTCGTCACCGCCTCGTTCCGCGACGCAAGCTGGAAGCTCTTCGCGACGGGTGCGACCGGCTTCGGCGTCCTCGCGCTCGCGCTGGCCCCCGTCGTGGACGCCGTGCTGGCCGGCGTGCTGCTTTTCGCGGTAGGCATCTCCTTCACGCTCTTCACCGCGAACGCGAACGCGCTCGTCCAGCTCGGGGCACCCGACCATCTCCGCGGGCGGATGATCGGTCTCTATCTCTTCGCATTCGTCGGGCTCGCGCCGATCGGCGGGCTGCTCACGGGCTGGCTCGCCGACCTGGGCGGAACGCAGCTCGCCTTCAGCGTCGCCGGGATCACGTCCTTGCTGACGATCGGAGTCGCGAGCCTGCGGCGCGCGAG
>JACCUU010000244.1 GCA_013811645.1 Actinomycetota bacterium
TTACTCCCCTGCGACGACCGGTCTGTCGATGTTGAGGTCGACGCCGGGTGGCGTCTCGATCGCCGCCTCGCGGCGATAGTGCAGGAGCTCTCGGCCGATGGCGAGCAGCGTGCCGGCCACCGGGATCGCCATCAGCGCGCCGATCACCCCTGCGAGCTGAGCGCCGATCAGCACGGCGAGCAGCACGGCAAGGGGCGAGAGCTGCACCGTCCGTCCGTAGACGAGGGGCTGCAGCACGTGGTTCTCGAACTGCTGATAGGCGAAAAAGAACCCGACGACGATCAGGCCTCGCACCCAGTTCGTCTCGATCAAGACGACGGTCGAGACGATGATCGCGGCCAGGGTCGCTCCGGCGAGCGGGATGAGGTCGAGGATCGCCACGAGCAGCCCGAGGGCGATCGCAAAGTCGCTCCCCACCCCGAACAGCACTGCCGTCGAGGCGATGCCCGCGACGAGGCTGATCAGGAGGTTGCCGGTGACGTAGCCGCTGATCGTCTTGTAGATCTCGTACCCGACCCGCTCGTAGCGGATGCGCGTCTGCGGAGCGAGCAGGCCGAGCGCGCCCTGAATCGTGCGCGGGCCCTCCAGCAGCATGAAGAACGTGAGGAAGATGATCGTGATCGCTGCGACGACAACGGTGACCACGCTGCGGACGAGATCGAGCACCGGCAGGCTGAGGCCGAGAACGCCGCCCGGGCCTTGGGCGTCGATACCCTCCCGGATGCGATCGACGATCTCGTAGTCGTCCTGGAGCCAGCCGAGCGGACCGCGTCCTCTCGTCAGGTCGTCGATGAAGTCCGGGACGGCCACGACGAAGTCGGACACCTGGGTGACGAGCGGCGGAATCACGAGAAAGCCGACCCCGGTCATGACGAGGAGCGCGAGGACGAAGACGATGCTGGATGCCATCACGCGGCCCATTCCTCGGCGCTCGAACGATTCGACGGCAGGGTTGAGCGCGCACGCGAGGATGACGGCGACGAGGATCCACGTGAGCACCTGCCACGCCAGATAGAGAAGAATCAGGAGCAGCCCGACGAGCACCGCGATGCCGAGGACCGCGAGGACGGTGACCGGGCGAATCGTGATGACACGCGACTCGTGTCTCACCACGAGCTCCTGCTGCGGTGCCTCGGTGGGGCTTCCCGGCAGGATGGTCACGCGGCAGCCGTGCGATCGGGCTCGACGATTCCGAGCTCCTCGACCAGGGTGAAGAACGCCCGGGCGAACGGCGATTCGCCCGAACAGGAGCGCACGAACTCCCAGTCGAACTGCTCCCGCAGCGCTCGCGCCAGCTCGAGCACCGCCTGGAAGTTCGGCTCCTGCTCGGAGAGCGCCAGCAGCTTGGTGACGAGAACATCGTCGATGGAGGCGACGAGCAGGGTCTGCGCGCCCACCTCCATGCTCGTCGCGCGGGCGAAGTGCGCGTCCTCGATCGGGCCACCTGCAGGACAGAAGATCAGGTCGACCAGCGTGGATCCGTCGTATGCCTTGAAGAGCCACTCCTCGGGCGGTCGTTCGACGCGCATGCCGGTGGTCTCGACGGCCGCAAGAGCAGCTTCGGCGTCTTCCTCTCGAAGATAGAAGTCCACGTCATGGTCGGTGGGAGGTCCACCGCGCGCCCACGCCGCAAGCCCGCCGCCCAGCATGAACTCGATGTCCGCTTCGCGCAGCGCAGCGGCGGCCCGCTTCATGGTCGCGATCAGCACGTGCTGGATCTCTCTCGTCTGCGATGGCATGGGACGGTGTGTCCTACCCTGTTTCGGCGTTCGCGGAACGCTCCCTGCGGGTACAACGCGTCCTATGACGGCAACTATCCGTGTGGCGGCGGCTGGTGACATCCACGCCGGCGAGCCCCTGCGACAGCGCATCGAGCGAGCGTTCCGAGAAATCGGTCAGGAAGTGGATCTCATCCTGCTCGCCGGGGATCTGACCACGCACGGCCTCCCCGAACAGGCCGAGGTGCTTGCGGACGCTTGCCGAGAGATTCAGGTTCCGATCGTCGCCGTCCTCGGGAACCACGACCACCACTCGGGCCATAGCGACGAGGTCAAGGACACGCTCGAGTCAGCGGGTGTCATCGTGCTCGAGCGGAGCCATGTCATTCTCGAGATCGGCGGTGTCGAGGTCGGAATCGCCGGGACGAAGGGCTTCGTGGGCGGCTTCCCGGGCGCCGAGATCGCAGACTTCGGAGAGCCCGCGCTACGGCAGGTCTACGGGGAGACGACGCTCGAGGTGGAAGCGCTCGAGCGCGGGCTCGAGGAGATCGCCGGCTGCCACAAGACCATCGTCCTCCTCCACTACGCCCCTTTGCAGGACACGCTGGTCGGAGAGCCGGAGACAATCTGGGCGTTCCTCGGCTCCGGGCGCCTGGCCGGCCCGATCGGAGCGCACAGACCGGATCTCGTCGTACACGGGCACGCTCACCACGGTACCGCGCACGGGTCGATCGGCGAGGTGCCCGTGCACAACGTCGCCATCCAGGTGACCGGTCAGGACTTCGTCGTCTTCGAGCTCTGACTCGTGCTTTAGTACCAGCGCCCGCGGGCGAAGCCCCCGAAGGCGACCAACCCGATCAGCGCCACGATGACGCCCAGGATGAGGCTCCAGAAGATCGCGATCACGATCCCGGCGATGACGAGCGCGCCGCCGAGAGTCAGGCCCATTCCGCCTTTGCCGTCTGCCATGATTCCTCCATCCGTCGGGAACGGCGTAACGTAACGATCCGGTGTCGCTCGGGCACGCGCGACGTGCGCATGCCTGGTCTCGTCCTCGGCCCGGATCGTCCACTGTTTCTCCCCAACACTCGATCTGCGACGAACCCCTGACACCGGGTTTGGCGATGGGAGAGGGCGGGAACCGAAACTCGCAGGCACGGCGTTCGCGGACGCCTCGATTGCTCCGCGACAGAAGCGGAGCGCCAAGAGCTGCAGCGGGCGGTGGGGGACCCGCCCGCTGCGGCGATTCCGCTCAACGATTCACCCGTGCAGTTCCTCGCTGACGAACCTACTCTTCGAGGATGCTCGACGTTCCAACCGTCGGCGCTGCTGAGGCTCGAAGCTCTCAGCTCGCCAAGCGGTTCTTCGGCCCTGTTCAACAGGGTGACATGGCCGGCATGCTCTACCTCCTCCATCCAGAGATCGAATGGGTGCTGAAGTCGACCCACCCTGGCGACGTTCTGCGGGGAAGCGGCGAGGTCGAGGAGTTTCTGGCCGAGATCGCCGGCAGGTTCTACGAGCTCGTAGCCGAGGTGTACCGGCCCCTCGATGACGAACGAGTCCTCGTCGAGGGACGCCTGAGGTGGACGGACGACGCGCGTATTCTCAGAGACGACCCGGTGATCTGGGCGCTCGTCTTCAGCGACGGCCTGCTCTTGCGCTCGACGCCTGCGCGGTCGCTGGCCGAGGCCGAAGCGCTTCTGGCAACCGATCGCTGACGATTATCCGCTGCCGCAGGGACAGCCCCTGCTTCGCCGGAAGTGCCTGCCGCACGC
>JACCUU010000100.1 GCA_013811645.1 Actinomycetota bacterium
CTCGATGCAGATGACGAACAGGTGCCATGGCGGTCGGCGCCGACCCCTGCCGCCGTCCCGGGTCAGGCCGTCGAGCTGGTGGCACGCGGACGCCTGGGCGACACGGTCACGGTCGTCGTCGACCGCGGGCCGGTCCGTCCGGTGATCGACCGCATCGCGCTCGATGTCCCGAACCGCATCTTCGTCGGCGACGTGGAGGTACAGGGCAGCAACACCGGCGCAGACGGAACGTACGCGACGCTGTCGACGACTCCGATCTACGCCGTCCGCGGCGCCGTGGCCGCTCGCAGCACGACCGCGGTGTTCCCGCCGACCGATTACCGCTTCCTGCTCGTGCGAGCGCGCGGAGTCTCCGGCATTACCGGCGCGGCAGTCGCTCGCGACCCTTCGCAGCCTCCCGTCGAGCCCGTCGCAGCTCGTTCGACCAAACGCGAACGAGAGCGAACGACGGTCGTCACGCTCGATCTCGGGTACGTGCGCGTTCCGGCCGACCGTCTCAGCATCCGCTCGAGCACGCCTCGCTACGTTCGCGGTGTGGCAGTCGAGGGCTCCAACGACGGCGCGACCTTCATCCCGCTGAGCAACAGCGAGATCGCCCGCTTTCCCGGGGTCGATCTCTCGAAGATCGCGCTTTCGTCACGCCACCGCTATCTCCGGGTGACGATTCGGAACGGGGACGATGCGCCGCTGGACGGGCTTCGCGTCACGGCAGAGGCGATGCCGCGCCCGCTGCTCCTGGCGAGCGGCTTCGAGCCTCCCTTCCGGCTGCTGTACGGCGCTGCGACCGTGTCTGCCCCTTCGTACGACTTTGCCCGTCTGCCCTCGGCGGCGACCGGGTTCGAGACCGCACGGCGTGGGACGCTCGGTCCCGAGCGTGCGAACGAGCTCTTCGAGCCCCTCGCCGACACACGGACGTTCTTCGAGCGAAACGACTACCTCATCGAGGTCCTGCTCGTCGTGGTGGCGATCGTCGTCGCTGCGGCCGGCTTGTTTGCGCTGCGGCGCCGGACGAGCGAGCCGAGTTCCTAGGCGGTTCCGCGCTTCGCCCTGCGGAACAGGCGCCCCTGACCCTCGCCATCGCCGTTCGTAGTGGGCTTGTCCGGGTTGTCGGGCTTCTTTGGATTCCGTTCGGTCGGAAAGATCCTGATCACGGTGTACGTGATCACCGCCGCCAGCCCCACGATTGCGAGGATGTACCCGGCGAGGGCGAGCAGTCCGAGAGCCGTGTCCAAAGCCGCTCTAGAATAGCTAGGTGGTCTCTCCGGGAGATACGGCACTGCTTGGCCGGCTGCAAACGCTTCGCATCGCGTCGTCCTCAGTCGCCTCGATATCCACTGATAGCGAGGCTCCCTGCGTCCTAGCGCTGCTCGCTTTTCGCTCGGCCAATCAGCACCGAACCTTTCGGAGAAACCACTAGTGCCGCGGGCGTGCGTGATCGTGCTCGATGCCGTCGGTGCAGGTGAGTTGCCGGATGCGGAGGAGTACGGAGACGCTGGCTCCAACACGCTAGGCAACATCTCCCGCGCCGTCGGGGGCCTCGATCTGCCCAATCTCGAGGCACTGGGGCTCGGAAACGCGCTGCCGCTCGAAGGGTGTCCCCCGCAGCCCGGTGCACCGGCCGTCGCCGGTCGGCTGCTCGAGCGCTCGAAGGGCAAGGACACGACCACGGGCCACTGGGAGCACATGGGCATCGTCACGCCAACTGCGTTTCCGACCTACCCACACGGATTCCCGGACGACGTGATCGACCCCTTCATGAACCGAACCGGTAGGGGCGTGGTCGGGAACAAGCCGGCCTCGGGCACGGAGATCATCCAGGAGCTCGGAGAGGCGCATCAGAAGACGGGAAAGTGGATCGTCTACACCTCGGCCGACTCCGTCTTCCAGATCGCCGCGCACGAGGAGACCATCCCGCTCGAGGAGCTGTACGAGGGCTGCCGGGTCGCGCGGGAGATCCTTACCGGCCGCCACGCGGTGGGTCGGGTCATCGCGCGGCCGTTCGTCGGCGAGCCGGGGAACTACACGCGGACGCCCAACCGCCACGACTTCTCGCTCCAGCCACCTCGTCCGAACTATCTGACGACGATCGGCGAGGCGGAGAACACCGTCTACGGCGTCGGCAAGATCTCGGACATCTTCGCGGGCCAGGACGTCCACGAGTCACGGCCGACGAAGTCGAACGTGGACGGGATCAACGCGACGATCGAGCTCCTCGAGTCCGTCGAGGGCGGCTTCGTCTTCGTCAATCTCGTGGAGACGGACATGCTCTGGGGTCACCGAAACGACCCGGTCAACTTCCATCGCTGCCTGCAGGACTTCGACCGCCGCCTGCCGGACATCTTGGAAGCGCTCCGCTCTGGCGATCTCCTGATCATCACGTCGGATCACGGGTGCGATCCGACGACGCCGTCGACGGATCACTCCCGCGAGCACGGGCTCCTGCTCGCCTATGCCGCCGGGCGGAACGCTGCCGGGCGCGTGCACGAGGAGGGCGAGTTCGCCGACGTGGGCGCGACGGTGAACGCCTGGCTTGGCGGCAAGACCCCTGGTCGGCGCGTCCCCGGCCGCTCGATCGAGCTGTGACGCTCAACGACCCGGAGGTCGTGCGGAGGGACTATGCGTCGGAGTTGAGGCTCCTCGAAAGGCGCTCGATTTACGAGACCGGCGAGAATCCGAGCACCTTGGACGTTCTCTGGGATCGCATCGCCGAGGCGGCTCCGGAACGGGTTCTCGAGGTCGGGCCTGGTCCGGGCGAGTTGTCGGAGCGGATGGCGACGGAGCTACGGGCCGAGGTCGTCGCGATCGACGTCTC
The DNA here is from genome assembly GCA_013811645.1 of Actinomycetota bacterium. GTDB lineage: Bacteria > Actinomycetota > Thermoleophilia > Gaiellales > Gaiellaceae > GMQP-bins7. The sequence goes on from JACCUU010000100.1 coordinate 2,813, forward strand.
GGAGCGGATGGTCGAGTTGTGCCGCGCACGCGGCGTCGATGCTCACCTCGGGGACGTCCAGGCGCTGGCGTTCGAAGACGCGAGCTTCGATCTCGTCGTCGCCGCCTGGGTGCTGTTCCACCCTGAGGACCTCGACCTTGCGCTCAGTGAGATCGCACGCGTCCTTCGGCCGCATGGCCGGCTGATCGCGGCGACGAACAGCAAACTTCACCTGATCGAGCTCTGGCAGCTCCTCGGGATCGACCGCACCCGCTACAGCTTCGGCGCGGAGAACGGTGAGCGTTCGCTTCGGAAGCACTTCGCGAGCGTGACGACGCACGTCGTCGAGGGGGCGGTGACGTTTGCTGACACCGCGGTTGCGCGCAACTACGTCGCTTCCTCGATCCTTTACGGGCACCTCGCCGACCGCGTCCCGGAGGTGACGGAGCCGCTGCGTGCTCGACGGAGGAACGCCGTGTTCGTCGCGAGGAAAACGCCTTGACGATTCGCGTCCCCGGCCTCATCGAGCGGAAGCGGAACGGCGGGGAGCTCTCCCCGGACGAGATCTCGGAGCTCATCCTCGGCTACGCGCGCGGCGAGATACCGGACTATCAGATGGCCGCCTGGTGCATGGCCGTGTACTTCCGCGGGCTCAACGGGTCGGAGACCCACGCGTTGACGGATGCGATGATCCGCTCCGGCGAGACGCTCGAGCTCGGCAAAGCGCTCGGTCGTCGAGTGGTGGACAAGCACTCGACGGGTGGGGTCGGAGACAAGACCTCGCTCGCGGTGGGTCCGATCGTCGCTGCGTGCGGTGCCCCGTTCGGGAAGATGAGCGGCCGCGGGCTCGGTCACACGGGCGGCACGCTCGACAAGCTCGAGTCGATTCCCGGCTTTCGCGTGGAGCTGACGATCGACGAGTTCGTCGCGCAGGTGAAGGAGGTCGGTCTCGCGATCATCGGCCAGACCGGCAACCTCG
>JACCUU010000250.1 GCA_013811645.1 Actinomycetota bacterium
CCATGAGTCGTCCGCGTGCGGTGATCAACATCGGCATCGCGGGAAGCAAAGGGCTCACGCCGGGATCGGTCGTCATCGGCTCGGAGGCGTTCTACTGCGATCTGGGCGCGGAGATCCCGGTCGTCGATCGCATCCAGGCTGACCCCGAGCTCATCGCGGAGGTCCAGTCCGCACTGCCCGAGGCCGTCGTCATCCCGATCGCCACGAGCGCCTTCGTGACCGGGTCCCTGCGGGCGACCGAGACATTCCGTGCAGAGGGTATGGAGGGGTTCGGCGTGCTCCGCGCCTGCCAGCTCGCCGGAGTTCCGGGCATCGAGCTGCGCGTGATCTCCAACGACATCGGCGAGGGAAACCGCGCGCTGTGGATGATGAGGCGCGCACTCGAGGTGCTCGAGGGGATCCTGCCGCGCCTGCCGGGCGCGATCGTCCACCGGTAGTACCGTCTAGGGTCTCGCCATGGCGCGGGGAGCGACGTCCACGCGCCGGGAACTGCCACCTCCGCTGCCACCGGAGGTGCGAACGGTCGGCCAGCTGGTCGGCGAGGCGATTCGCATCTACGGACGGAACCCCTGGCAGTCGCTCGCGATCGGGGTCCCCGTCGCGCTCGTCAATGCGCTCGTGTGGGGAGCTCCGGGCTCGGGACAGCTCATCGTCGCCGCGGCAGGCGCTTTCTTGATTACCGTCAGCTACGTCGTCGCGTGCTCGATCGTGACGGACGCATCGCTTCGGAGCCGAAACACGCTCGTCGCCTACGTGCTCGGTGTGCTCGTCTTCGTGCCGTTCCCGCTCCTCGCGTCGTTCTTCATCCTCCCGGGCCTGCTCTGGCTTTCTCTCCTCGGGCTCGCGGTCCCGGTCGCGCTGGTCGAGGGACTGGGTATCCGTGCGGCGCTCCTGCGCGGTCTCCGGTTGGCGCGTGCGGACTTCGTCCATGTCCTCGGGGGCCTCGCGACACTGGCGCTCGTCGTCTTCCTCACCCAGGCCTCGCTGTTCTTCGTCCTGCGCGAGTTCGCCGAGAACACTCGCATCGCGGCGGCGACGCTCGCCTCGATCGTGGTGTCGCCGATCGTGTTTCTCGGGGCGGCGCTCCTGTACGTCGACCAGCAAGCTCGGTTACGCTCGCGCGAAGAGCGACGAGAGGAGCGAGATGCCGACGTACCTGATGCTCACCACGCTGACCGAGAAGGGAATCCAGACCCTGCACGCGAACCCCGATCGTCTGCGTGAGGTCAACCGCGACGTCGAGGAGATGGGCGCGAAGGTCCTCCACCAATGGGCGTCGCTCGGCTCATACGACTTCGTCAACATCGTCGAGGCGCCCGACGACGTGACGATCGCCAAGGTATCGGTGGCATTGGGAGCACGAGGGAGCGCGAAGCTCGAATCTCTCCCGCTGATCTCCGTGGACGACTTTCTCGGCACCCTGTCGTAGGCGCCGGGCACGCCTACAGGGCGAGAAAACCGGTCTGACGCAGCTCGACCTCGAGCGGGCTCTCCGGGAGCCCGTCCTCCGGCTCCATGTTGAACGCGCGCGGCGCCACGTCGTTCGGCGTCTCGGGATGGAAGAGCGAGGCAAGGAGCTGAATCTGTCCCCGCCCGGGGCCGAGCTCCCACTGCCCGCCGCCGTACGCGCCGATCCCCTGCGCCTCGCAGTAGTCGTACGCGGCGAACAGACGCTCCACCGATCCGAAGCGGGAGGGCTTCACGTTCACCGTGCGCGGCGGCCAGCGCAGGTTCTCGATGTCCTCGACCGAGTGGATGATCGCGTCCCAGGTCACGCGCTCGACGTGCGACTCGAGCACTGCCTCGGTCTCCGGGGTGAGCCCCGGATCCTCGAGCCATGCGCCGGGCAGCCCATCGGCAACACGTCGGTACAGATCTGCGTCTGGCGGTGAGTCGACGGTAGTGCCTCGATACTGTCCCTTGAAGTCGACCGAGTCGACCGCCTCGGTGGCGGCAAGCACCGCGATCAGCTCGTCCGACCATTCGACGTTGGCGTCGAGCTTGAAGCGTAACGCTGGGTAGAGGCGGAGCCAGGCGTCGAACCGCTCCGTCGAGGGAGGCGATCCCAGGCCCATCGAGACGACGAACTCGACCGGTCGGGGCTCGCGGCGCACCGCGTCGCCGAGCGACACGTTGGCCTGACGCAGCGCGAGGTCGAGCGCAGCGCTCTCGTACGCCCAGCGACGGTAGTCCCGGTATGCATGCTGCTCGGGCTCCTGCTCGAAGAGCTCGAGCGTGGCCATGTGTTGCGAAAACGAGTCGAGCGTCCACGAGCCGGCAAGCGGGAGCACCGGGCCGAGCTTCTGCGAGCGGTCGTGCTCGTCGCCGTGGTAGGTGACGTCCTCGCCGATCCCCTCCTCGTCCCGGCCGTGCAGGTGGATCACGGTGGTCTTGCGGAGAAAGTCACTGCGTGCCTGGAGCTCGAGGGCCTCGAGCGAGTACTCCTCGATTTCGAGCGGCAGGTTTCTGACGTCGTCGTAGAGGCTCACAGGGCTGCGAAGGCTACCGCGGTCTCACCGGCCAGCCGCGCGTTCTCGACGATCAGCGCCCGGTTTACCTCGCGCGTCCGGCCCTCGCTGCGGTCGTGGAGGAACGACAGCACGAACGGAGTCACGGCCTGTCCGGAGACACCCGTCGACGCCGCCTCGGATACGGCCGCTTCGATCAGAGCCTCGACGTCGAGGCTCTGGGGTGGTGGGTTTGCGAGCAGGAGGCCCGCGCCCCCGAGCTCCCAGTGCGCCGCCGCGATGCGCGCGGCCTCGGCCGCGTCGTCGACCCGTTGCGGTACGGCCGGTCCCCCTTCTGCCGAGTAGAAGAGCGGCAGCGTGTCGGTGCGGAAGCCGAGCACTGGCACCGCGAGCGTCTCCAGGAGCTCGGCGGTCGCGGGCACGTCCAGGAGCGACTTCACTCCCGAGGAGACGACGAGCGCCTGCGTGCGGGCGAGCGCAGGAAGGTCGGCGGACACGTCCGGCGGCGACGGGAATCCACGGTGGACGCCGCCGATTCCTCCCGTGCCGAGGAACGGGATACCGACCCAGGCGGCGACGGCCAGTGCGCCCCCCACGGTTGTCGCCCCGACCGCGCCCTGAACGGCACACGCCGCGAGATCGCGTGGGCCGGTCTTGCGCGCAGCCGACGTGAAGCGCTCGAGCTCGCTCGGCTCGAGACCCACGCGGATCCCCCCGTCGAGTACGCCGATCGTCGCCGGCACGGCTCCCGCGTCGCGCACCGCAGCCTCACTCGCGAGTCCGACCTGGACACCATCCGGTGCGGGAAAGCCGTGCGCGACCAACGTGGTCTCGAGCGCGACCACGGCGTCGCCCGCATCGAGCGCGGCGCTCACTTCCTCGGAGATCTCGACGAGCTGCTGCACGGGCGCCAGGCTACGGCATCGCTCCGAGCGTCTGAACGCAGCGCGCGGCGGCTTCGAGCGCGAGGTCGGGGCCGCCGACGATCCACCCTGCCGCGAGCGCGTCTCCCGCTCCGGTGGTGTCGACGACACATTTGACGGGGAGAGCCTGCCGCTCCTCCTCACCGAACTCGCAGCCGCGGGCACCGCGCTTGAGGATCCAGTGGGCGTCGCCGAGCGGCTCGCCGAAGATCTCGGCTTCGGACTCGTTCGCAAAGACGACGTCCGGCGCGAGCTTCGTCACCGCTCGTCGGACCTCGGCGACTCCGGCAGAGCGGATCGCGCTCCAGGTCGCGAGGTCGACGCTGACGACAGCGCCCTGCGATCGGCCCAGCTCGACGGCGAGTTGGGCGGCGCTGCGGGCGGGCTCGGAGAGCAACGCGTAGCCGGAGACGAAGAGATGGTCGCAGCCGTCGAGCCACACCGGATCGATCTCCTCCGGGCGAAGCGCGACAGCTGCGCCACGATCGGCTGCCATCGAGCGGCTGCCGTCCGGCGAAACGAGCGAGCAGATGACCCCGTTTCGGCCCTCTGCGGGACCGCAGACCTCGACACCCGCGTCCTCGAGCCCGTTCAGGGCGAGACGTCCGGCCTCGTCGTCTCCGCGCTTCCCGACGAAGCGCGCCCGCGCGCCGAGCGCCGCCGCCCACGCAGCGACGTTGGCCGCTTGTCCACCGGGGGCGATCCGGATCTCGGCGTTCGTGTCTCCCCCTGCGAAGAGAGGGTCGGCAAGCCGGACGAGGACGTCCAACGTCAGATCGCCGATCGTGCAGACAAGCATGGCTCGGATCGTAAGATCTGCTCATGGACGGCGAGAAGCGACATGGCTGGTTTCGGACGTTCGTCCTGGGCAGCGTCGTCGGTGCCTCCGCGGCGCTGGCCGCCGGCTCGCGGCGACGGCGCATCCAACGTCGCCGCGGTCGACCCAGGGGCCTGGCGGCGTTCGAGAGCGCGCCGTGTTATCTCGAGCTCATCGAAGACGAGCGCGAGGAGCCCGCAGTCCAGGACGCGCGCCGAGATGCTTGATCGGAGATTCACGGCGGGCCGGAGGACGGCCACGACACGGCGCCCGATCGCCACCCTTCCTCATCGTCCAGGCTTACCAGCCTTTGCCGACGAGTGAGCGCGTCGCCGAGTTTGGTCGTGACCGCCCCCAGTTGCGCGCCAATCTCCGACCAAGCATCTAGCCTTTTCCACCGGATGCCGATCTACGAATACCGCTGCCCGAACGGGCACACGTTCGAGGTCTTCCAGAAGATGGC
>JACCUU010000287.1 GCA_013811645.1 Actinomycetota bacterium
TACAGCTGGCCGAGAGACGTGCTCATGTCGCGCTAACGGCGGTCCCGTGTCCGAGTGAGGCGATGGTCTTCCTCAAGCCGTCCTCCAGCTCGACCTCCGGCTGCCAGCCGAGCAGTTTCCTGGCGCGGGTGATGTCCGGTTGCCGCACCTGCGGGTCGTCGACGGGGAGCGCCTCGAAGATGATCTCGCTCGACGAGCCCGTGAGCCGGATGATCGTCTCGGCGAGCTCGAGCAGGGTCTTCTCGTCCGGGTTGCCGAGGTTGACCGGAAGATGCTCGCCCGACTCCGCGAGCAGGACGATCCCGCGAATCAGGTCGTCGACGTAACAGAAGCTCCGTGTCTGCGACCCGTCGCCGAACACCGTGACCGGCTTGCCGTCGAGCGCTTGGCGCAGAAACGTGGGAATCGCCCGCCCGTCGTTCGGCCGCATCCGACTGCCGTAGGTATTGAAGATCCTCACGATCCCGGTGTCGACGCCCTGCTGCCGGTGGTACGCCATCACCAGCGCCTCGGCGTAACGCTTGGCCTCGTCGTACACCCCGCGCGGGCCGATGGGGTTGACGTTTCCCCAGTACGTCTCGGTCTGCGGATGCACCTCCGGGTCTCCGTAGACCTCGCTCGTCGAGGTGAGCAGGAAGCGCGCGCGCTTGAACTTCGCGACGCCGAGCGCATGGTGTGTTCCGTAGGAGCCGGTCTTGAGCGAGTGCAGCGGCATGCGCAGGTAGTCGATCGGGCTCGCGAGCGCGGCGAGGTGGTAGACGTAGTCGACAGGCCCGTCGACCGCGATCGGGTCGATCACGTCGTGATTCACGAACGTGAACGCGTCGTCGCGCAGGTGCTCGATGTTCTCGAGCGACGAGACGACGAGGTTGTCCAGGCAGATCACCCGCTGCCCGCGCGCGAGCAGCGCTTCGCAGAGATGCGAGCCGAGAAAGCCGGCGCCGCCGGTGACGAGGGACGTGGGCATGGTGTCGATGGTAGCCAGAGGGCCTTCGACCTCTGGGTACGCCGTGGCGGGCATTGCTCCTGCGTTGACCTAGTGATCGGCGCGCCTAAACTAGGGAGGAGCGTGGTATCGACCCTCATCCGGAAACGGACCTCGATCGCGCTCGTGTCGGTCTTCGCCTTCGCGATTCTGTGGATCACGTCCGCTGGCGCGGTAACGCCGGGCGACCTCGACCCGAGCTTCGGGACGGGCGGCAAGGTCGCCACGGATTTCGGCGGCTCAGAAGCTGCTCAGGCTCTGATCTTGCAACCGAACGGCAAGATCGTCGTCGGTGGCTCCACGTATCAGGGCGACGAGGTCACGGCCGCGTTGGCTCGGTACCTCCCCGATGGCTCTCTCGACCCCGTGTTCGGCGGCGACGGCACAGTCACGCTTGGCGTGAGCGGCTCGATCTGGGGACTCGCGTTCCGACCAGGAGGAGGAGTCATTGCTGTGGGTGAATTCGGGGCCGTCCGCATTCAGTGGAACGGCCTGCTCGATACGACCTTCGGCACGAACGGCGTAGCACAGCTCCCCTTCGGCAACGCGTGGGACCTCGCGATCCAGCAGGACGGCAAGATCGTGGCCGTCGGCTGCAACGGATGCCTGGGGAACAGCGACTTCCGCGTCGCGCGCCTGAACCCAGACGGAACCACCGACGAGAGTTTTGGCAATGGCGGCGAGGTCGACACTGATTTCGACGCTCAGGACACGCCCTTTGCGGTGGCAGTTCAACGAGACGGCAGGATCGTCGTCGCCGGTTGGGCTGAGAACGCCAACTCCACGGAGAGTGACTTCGCGCTCGCTCGCTACAACCCGGACGGGAGTCTCGATTCGACCTTCGACGGCGACGGACGGACGACGATCGACTTTGGAGCTCGGGAGTTCGCCTACGATCTCGCGGTTCAGTCCGACGCCAAGCTTGTCGTCGTAGGACAGAGCACGCTACCCCCCACCGGGAACGACTTTGCGCTTGCCCGGCTCAATACCGACGGCAGCCTCGACACCCAAGGTCTCGACCGGTACCTCGACGCGCCTTTCGGCACCGGCGGAAAGGTTCTTACGAGCTTCGGGGACGATGACATCGCGACGTCAGTCGAGATCGAACCGGGTGGCAAGATTCTCGTAGCCGGGCTCGCAAGCCCCGAGGGAACGGACGGCGACTTCGGGCTAGTGCGGTACAACGTCGACGGGAGTGTCGATTCGAGCTTCGGCACGGCGGGAAAGGTGACGACCGCGATGACGACTGGAGAGGACGTGCCCTGGGGAGTTGTCGTTCAGCGGGACGGCCGAATCGTGGTGGCCGGAGGCAGCCAAGGAAGCGGCTCCGACGACTTCCTTCTCGCCCGCTATCAGGTCAGAGGATGCTGCTTCATCGATGGCTCGCCGCCCGGCGGACCACCCGATCCGGGGCCGCTTCCGTAACCCTCCACTGTCTGTTCGAGCCAGTTTTCGACGCGGAGCCCAGGCACCCGCTCGAAGTGGCGCACGTTGCCCGTCACCAGCGTGAGGTCGTGCGCGAGGCAGATCGCGGCGATGCGCAGGTCGGGATCCTCGAGTCGACGACCGGCCGCCTCGAGCTCGACGCGGATATCGGCGTACGAGCGAGCGGCTGGCTCGTCGAACGGAAGGATCGAGACATCTCCCCCGACGTACTCATCGATCGCCTGGTGAAGAACCGCGCTCCGCCGCCGGCCCGCGCCGTACAGCAGCTCGCCGAGAGTGATCGTCGTGGTGAAGTGCTCGTCCGCGGGAATCTCCGCGAGCTTGCGCTGCGCAGCGGGTGGCGCACCGCTCCTCAAGAAAACGCTGAGAACGTCGGTATCGAGGCAGATCATGCGTCGACGGGGAACGGATCAGCGCGGGGACGCTGGTTCTTGCGATCCGCGACAATCTGCTGCATGTCCTCGTACCACTCGTCCACGCCTTCGACGCCTTCCAAAGCGCCCATGATCGCGAGGAGGCCGCGTTTCTTCGGCGGTGGTTCGGTTGCGGCCTCCCGCGCCGCCACGAGCGCCAGCACAGGCAGCCCGCGTCGGGTGACGAGGAACCGCTCCCCGCGGCCTACTCGTTCGATGAGCTCCGAAAACCTCCGCTTCGCGTCAGCTACGCTCAACACCTCGGTCATAGTGACATTCTGCCGCTCAAATGTCATCGTGTCCACTACGAACGTGTCCCGAGCCACGCGACGCGAGATACTTGAGGCGTGACCCCGGAGGCGAAGCTCGAGAACGGCGTGCCGCAGAGCGCCGGCTGGTTCGTCGTCAACGCGCGGGAGTCACGCTGGCTGCACAGCGAGCTCGGTGCCTACTGCGGCTTCGAAGGTGAGGGCGAGGCGCAGTTCGACCAGCTGGGGGTCAACCTGAACGTCCTGCCTCCCGGCGTGCCGATGGCGATGTACCACGAGGAACCGGGGCAGGAGGACTTCCTCGTCTTGCGTGGCGAGTGCGTCCTGATCGTCGAGGGCGAGGAGCGGCCACTCCGCCGGTGGGATCTCGTCCACTGCCCGCCCATGACCAAGCACGTCATCGTCGGTGCCGGCACCGAGCCCGCGCTCGTGCTGGGCGTCGGGGCGCGAAAGGGGCAGGCGACATACCCGTTCGACGAGGCCGCGGTGCGCCATGGCGCCGGGGCGGAGCAGGCAACGGACTCACCGGCCGAGGCCTATGGGCGGTTCTCGAAGCCCGAGCCGGGCCCCTCGCCGTAGCTGCCCTAGCCGCAACGGCCCCAACGCAGCTCCTTGTTCGCGTCCATGTCGAACTAATGGATCGCGCTACGTGGTGC
>JACCUU010000069.1 GCA_013811645.1 Actinomycetota bacterium
GCGGGCCGAGCAACTCTTCGAGGAGGGATTCCCTCCTACCCCGCCCGAGCAGGACGTGACCGAGGTCGTAGTCGTCCGCTCGGAGACGGGCTCGGTGGACGCCGCCGCGTTCGAGCAGACCGTGCTGCGGCTCGCGGACGAGCTTCGCCAGGCGGGCGCGACGAACGTCGTCACCTTCTATGCCAGCGGCGACGAGGGACTCGTCTCCGCTGACCGCGACGCGACCGAGCTGCTCGTCGGCCTCGGCCCGGAAGCGGACGAGGAGGCGGTGAAACCGCTCGTCGAGCGGGTGCAGGCGCTGGACGAGGAGCCCGGGATCGCGGCGGCGATGACGGGCGAGTGGACGTCCGACGCCGACCTCGGGCAGCTCTCGCAGGACGATCTTCGTACCGGCGAGCTTTTCTTCGGCGGGCCGGCCGCGCTGGTCATCCTGCTGCTCGTCTTCGGCGCCGTCGTCGCCGGCCTGGTCCCGCTCGCCGTGGCGATGGTCTCGATCGTCGTCGCGCTCGCCCTGACCGCGCTCGTGGGCCAGGTGTTTCCGCTCTCGATCTTTACGATCAACATGCTCACCGGCATGGGGCTGGCGCTCGGGATCGACTACTCGCTCTTCGTCGTCTCCCGGTATCGCGAGGAACGTGGGCGCGGTCGGGAGAAGCTGGACGCGATCGCGGCTTCGGGATCGACGGCGAGCCGAGCGGTCCTCTTCAGCGGCACCGCTTTCGTCGTCGCGATGTTCGGGATGCTCCTCGTACCGAGCTCGATCATGCGGAGCCTCGCTGCCGGGGCGATCCTGGTCGGCATCGTCTCGGTGGTCGCCGCGACCACGCTCCTGCCCGCGCTCCTCGGCCTGCTCGGCGACCGTGTCAACGCACTGCGGATTCCGATCATCGGGCGGCGCACGCTCGAGTCGGCGGGCACCGAAGGGCGTTTCTGGGGCGCGATCGTGCGGAGCGTGCTTCGACGTCCCGTCCTCAGCCTTGTCCTCTCGACAGGAGTGCTGGTTGCGCTCGCACTGCCGATTCTCGCCATCAACATCGGGACGAGCGGCGTCTCGGCGTTGCCGGATCGCTTTGTCTCCAAGCGGGGCTTCCTCGCGCTCGAACGCGACTTCGCCGAGGCGACGACCGACCCGGTCGAGATCGTCGTCTCCGGCGGCGCCTCGCAGGCCGAGGTCTCGGAGGCGCTCGATCGGTTGCGCTCGACGCTCGCGGCCGACGCTCGGTTCGGCAGCGGCGACATTCGCCTCTCCGAGGATGGCGATGTCTCGGTCCTCTCGGTGCCAGTCGCCGGTGACGCGTCGAGCTCACAGGCTGTCGCGGCCGTTCGCGAGCTTCGCTCGGAGCTTATGCCGCAGGCGTTCGAAGGAACGGACGCGGAGGTGCTCGTGGGCGGGACGACGTCCGAGAACATCGACTACTTCGCTTCGGTGATCGACCCCGCTCCGCTCGTGATCGGACTCGTGCTGGTGTTGACGTTTCTTCTCCTGACCGTCGTCTTCCGCTCGGTTGTGATCGCCGCGACGGCGGTGGCGCTGAACCTTCTCTCCGTCGCCGCGGCCTACGGGTTGCTCGTCCTCGTCTTCCAGTACGGGGTGGGGGCGGAGCTCCTCGGGTTCCAGGAGGTCGACACGATCGAAGCCTGGGTCCCGCTCTTCCTGTTCTCCGTTCTCTTCGGGCTCTCGATGGATTACCAGGTGTTCCTGCTCTCCCGGATCCAGGAGCGCTATCGCGAGCGCGGGGACACGACCGACGCGATCATCTTCGGGGTCGGCTCCACCGCAAGGATCATCACCGGGGCGGCGCTGATCATCGTGGCCGTCTTCTCCGGCTTCGCGCGCGGGGATCTCGTCATGTTCCAGCAGATGGGCTTCGGCGTCGCGGTCGCGCTCCTGATCGACGCGACCATCATCCGCTCCGTGCTCCTCCCGAGCGCGATGAGCCTGCTCGGAGGCTGGAACTGGTACCTCCCGCGCTGGCTCGAATGGCTGCCGCGACTCGAGGTCGAAGGGTCCTCCGAGCGATCGGGCAGCGCTCAGCCCCCGTTGGAGCCGAGCCCGAACTAGCAACGAATCAGCCCCAATCCGTCCACAGGACATGTCCAGGGTCAGACCCTTGGGCTTGTCCGCCGGGGACGGGTCGGCGGGGGGCGGGGCTCGACGGCTGGCCTGCGTTAAACGGGCGCTGGTACCGTCGCGCGGTGCCGAGAGAGGACGCTCCCCGCTACGGGCCTCCCGACGCGCTTCGCTCCCCGCGGTACGCGGGGGTGAAGACCTTCGCCCGTTGTCCTCTCGTCGAGAGCCCCGAGGACGTCGACGTCGCGGTGCTCGGAATCCCGTTCGACACCGCAACCACGAACCGCCCCGGCGCCCGTTTCGGACCAGAGGCCATCCGCTCTGCCTCGATCGCCCTGCGTCCGTACAACCCGGCGCAGAACGCGCAGGTCTTCGGACGCCTCTCCGTGGCCGATCTCGGCGACGTCACGGTGACGCCTGGAAACGCCGAGAGGACGGTCTCGCAGATCGCCGAGCAGCTCGAGCCCATCGTCAGGTCGGGGTCGCGGACGCTCTGCCTCGGTGGAGACCATCTCGTCGTGCTCGGCGAGCTGCGGGCGTACGCAGCGGTGTACGGGCCCCTCGGCCTCGTCCTGCTCGATGCGCATGCAGACGTGTGGGACGTCTACGTCGGCGAGCGCTACTACCACGGGTCTCCCTTCCGTCGAGCGCTCGAGGAGGGCTTGCTCGACCCCGCGCGATCGTTGCTCGCCGGGATGCGCGGATCGCTGTACGGCCCGGAGGACGTCGCGACGCCGACGAACCTCGGGTTCGAGGTCATCCCCTGCGACGAGCTGGTCACCCTCGGCTACGAGGAGTACGGCGCACGGGCGCAGAGCCGGGTCGGCGACGGTCCACTCTTTCTCTCCTTCGACATCGACGTGCTCGACCCGGCGTTTGCACCCGGGACGGGAACGCCGGAGGCCGCGGGCCTGTCGACCCGTGAGGCGCTCGGCTTCGTACGCGCTCTCCGCGGACTGCGCTTCTCCGGCTACGACGTCGTCGAGGTGAGCCCGCCCTACGACGGGCCCGGCCAGCCGACCGCGGTCGCGGCCGCGAACGTCGCGTTCGAGCTCTTGACCTTGGACGTCCTCGCCAGAGCAGACGCCGAATGAGTCGTCGGGCACGCATCGTGGGCACGCTCGTGCTCACTGGGCTGGCGGTCGGCTACCTCGTGTGGACGATCGAGCTCGGGACGACGCTCGATGTCCTCGCCGAGACCGATCTTGCGTGGTTTGCGGCCTCGGTCGCGATCATGGTCCTGACGGTTCCCGTGCTGGCTGCGCGCTGGGGATGGCTTCTGCGTGCGCAGCGGATCGAAGAGGGCCTCGCTTGGCTCACCCGCGCCTACTTCGTGGCCTACACCGCCGGCCAGATCCTCCCGACCTCGCTCGGAGGCGACGCGGTTCGCATCGTCGAGACCGCTCGCCGGCACGGAGGCCAGACAGCCGTCGCAAGCGGAACCGTAGTGCTCGAGCGAGGGCTCGGCGGCGCTGCGACCGTCTTGCTCGGCGCGATCGCCTTCGTCCTCTCGATCGGGCGCTTCGACGTGAGCGCGTACGTCTGGATCGAAGGAGTCTTCGTCTTCGGGACG
>JACCUU010000094.1 GCA_013811645.1 Actinomycetota bacterium
TGTGCGCGATCGGTGTGACCCGGGCCGAAGTTGATCGCGTCGATTCCTCGAGCCGTGAAGTCGGCGACGTTCGTCCAGGCCTGCTTCGGCTCGATCCCACGCGCACCCGCGCTCACGAGCGCCTCCACGAGCGGATTCGCGACGACCACCTCTCCGGACGGTGAGTCCCCGGTGATCTCGATCTCGGCTCGATCGCCCACAAGCGCTTCGAGGTGGGAGCGTGCGCTCGCGTGCGTGCGGTCGGGCGCGTAGCGAAAGCTGACCGTCGCGATCGCGAGGTCGGGAATGACGTTGTCCGCGATCCCGGCCTCGAACCGCGTCACGCTGAGGACCTCCCTGAAGGTGAGCCCGCCGACCACCGCATCCCGCGGCTCGTGGTCGAGTACGGTGCCTAGTCCGTCGATTGCCCGCTCGATCGCGTTGTCGGCCTGCCAGGGTCGGGCCGAGTGGCCGCTCACGCCGCGAAACGAAAGGCGCGCGCTGATGTGCCCGAGGCAGCCGGCATGCACCTGTCCGTCCGTGGGTTCGAGGAGGATCGCCAGAGCCGCATCATGGATCGCGCTCGAGCCGGCAAAGAGAGCGGGAAGCGGATTGTGCTCCGGCGGAAGCTCCTCGCGGCCGAACAGAAGCAGCGCGACGTCGTACGGCCCGGTTCGCTGGGACGCCAGGTCTCGCACGAGCTCGATGGCGACGGCCACACCGCCCTTCATGTCGCTCGCGCCCAGCCCGTGTACCGCGCCGAACTCGATACGCCCCGGGATGTTCGCCTGAGCGGGGACGGTGTCGTAATGCCCTGCGAGCACGACGAGAGGAGAGCCGTGGCGGCGCTCGGGGAGGAAGAGGAAGGCTTCGTCGTGGCCGTACACCGCACTGAGCTCCGGCGGCACGAGCGCGAGCAGGTGCTGACGGATCTGGGCTTCCCGGCGACTCTCCGAAGGGATGTTCACGAGCGCGAGCGTCCGCTCGGCGAGACGATCGGCGAGCGCGCTCACGCGCGGAGCGTAGATGATCGATGCCATGATCCCGCGCGTCCGGAGGCGCGATCTACCGCGTCGGGGCTCCTCTCGCTCGGGAGCTGCCGCTCACGCTCCGGAGACGGCGATTTCATGCCATCGATCATCCCGCGGCATAATCCATCGGTGACTCCGCGCCAGCCCGATCGCGCACCCGGCGCAGACCCGGAGCGCGGTTTCGTGGTCGGCGTCTTCCCCAAGGGGGTCGATGGGGAGTCCGAGCTCGCCGAGCTGCGCGAGCTGGCACGAACAGCCGGGGTGGCGACGGTCGGCGAGGTCGTGCAGCACCGAGCTCGTCCCGATCCGCAGACGTTCGTCGGCAAGGGCAAGCTCACGGAGCTCAAGGACGCGTACACGTCAGCGAACGCGGAGGTGCTTCTCGTCGACGAAGAGCTCAGCCCGACGCAGCAGCGATCGCTGGAGAATGCTCTCGAAGCACGCGTCGTGGACCGGACGCAGCTGATCCTCGACATCTTCGCGCAACACGCTCGCAGTGCCGAAGGCAAGCTCCAGGTCGAGCTCGCGCAGCTCGAGTACAACCTGCCGCGGATGCGCGGGCTCTGGCAGCATCTCGAGCGGCTCGGCGGCGGAGTTGGCACGAGAGGACCGGGTGAGAGCCAGCTCGAGACGGACCGGCGGCTCGCCAGAACACGGGTCTCCCTGGTCAAGCGCCGGCTGCGCGGGCTCAGCGCGCAGCGAGCGACTCGCCGCAAGGAGCGCGAGCGGAGCAGCGTGCCGACGATTGCGCTCGCCGGGTACACGAACGTCGGCAAGTCGACCCTGTTGAATGCGCTCACGGGCGCGGATGCCTCCGTCGACAATCGCCTCTTCGAGACGCTCGATCCGACGACCAGAGGCTTCGAGCACGACGGCAAGCGCTATCTGGTCACCGACACCGTTGGATTCATCCGCCGGCTTCCGACGCAGCTCGTCGAAGGCTTCGCCGCCACCCTGGAAGAGACACTGGTGGCAGATCTCGTGCTCCATGTCGTCGATGGCTCGCTTCCAGAGGATCGGCTCCGGGAAACCATCGATGCGGTTCACGCGGTCCTGTCCGGGATCGGGGCCGACGACGTGCCCGTGGAGCTCGTGCTGAACAAGGTCGATCTCCTCGACCCGCTGGCGCGGCGGCGGATCGCTCATGTCTTCCCGCGGGCGCTCCAGGTCTCGGCCGAGACAGGGGAGGGTCTCGACGAGCTCCGGGAGCGTGTCTCCGAGCTTTTCTCGGACCGCTTCGAGGACGTGCGTCTTCTCGTTCCGTACGAGGACGGGCGTTCGCTCGCTCGGCTGTACGGGCTGGGAGCGCCGATCGCCGAGCGGCGCGACACACCGGAAGGGGTGCGCATTCGTGCGAGGCTGCCCCGTCGAGAAATATCGCGGTTTGCGCGGTTCCTCGTCGCGGGCGAGGCAGAGCTCGATTCCGACGCGGAGGTCTCGACGCGGTGATCGACGTCGCGGTTCACCGCCTCCGAGCGGACGCTCTGTTGCCCAAGCGAGCTTACGACGGTGACGCCGGCTTCGACCTTGCAGCATGTGAGGAAGCGCAGCTCGACCCGGGGGAGCGCGCGGTCGTGCCAACCGGCATCGCCGTGGAGATTCCAGAGGGATATGCAGGGTTCGTGCAGCCCCGGTCCGGGCTCGCGGCGCGTCACGGACTCGGGATCGTCAATTCCCCGGGCTTGATCGACTCGGGCTACCGGGGAGAGATCTCGGTCGTGCTGCTCAACACGGACATGCGAGAGTCGTTCACCGTCGAGGTCGGAATGCGGATCGCCCAGCTCGGCGTCGCGCCCGTGGTTTCGATCCGGCTCGTGGAGGTCGGCGAGCTGGCGAGGAGCGAGCGCGGTTCCCGCGGCTTCGGCTCCTCGGCGGACTGAGTGGGCGAACCACGGGTACGCGTCTCGGCGATCCTGCGCTGGCGCGGCCGGATCCTGCTCCTGCGGCATGTAAAAGCGAGCGGCGAGGTCTGGCTTCTTCCCGGCGGGGGAGTGCGAACCGGCGAGAGCCTGGTACG
>JACCUU010000109.1 GCA_013811645.1 Actinomycetota bacterium
GCTCTCAAGGATCGGCCGCCGAGGGTTAGGGTTCGGCAGGTCGCCGCGGAACACCGCTTCCACCCGAGTGCCCGCGCCGTCCACGAGCCTGATTTCGCCACCCCAGCGCCGCACGAGCTCCTCGACGATGGCAAGGCCAAGGCCGGTGCCGCCGCCTGCCCGCCGGCCGTTCGCTCCGCGGTAGAACCGCTCGAACACGCGCGACCTGTCCTCGGGCGGGATCCCGGGGCCCGTGTCGGCGACTGCGAGCCACGCGTCTCCGTCCCGCACCTTCGTCTCCACTCGCACCTCAGCGCCGGAGTCCGAGTAGCGGAGCGCGTTGTCGATCAGGTTATCGAGCATATGGGCGAGGTCTTCCCGCGTGGCCCACACCTTTGGCTCGCCCTGCGACCGAAGCTCGAGTCGCCGGCCAGAGGCCGTCGCTGACTCGCGCCATCTGCTCACCGCCTCGCCGGCCACCGATCGCAGGTCGATAGGGCCCGCTGTCGGGTCGGACGCCGTCGCCCAGGCGAGCGCGAGCAGGTCTTCGACGAGAGCCGTCAGACGGTCGAGCTCCGCCTCCGCCTTCACGGCCTGGTCCCGAGCCGGGCCGCCTTCGCCCGCGATCGCCTCGAGGCGCAGGCGCAGGCCGGTGAGAGGCGTTCGCAGCTGGTGCGAGGCGTTGGCGACGAACTCGCGCTGCGCCTCGATGCTGCTTTCGAGATCCGCCGCCATCTGGTTGAAGGAGCGGGCGAGCACGCGAAGCTCCTCGGGGCCCTCCTCGGGAGCACGGGAGGCGAGATCCCCTTGCCCCAGCCGGGTCGAAGCCTCTGCCAGCCGGCGGATCTGGCGGCCGAGCGGCAGCTCGAGGAGCCAGGCGACGACCACTCCCGACACGATCACCACGCCGCCGAGCAGCGCAAGTCGGAGCCAGCTCGCGCGGACCGCAGTCTCCACCGCCTGCGTTCCGGCCGAGAGGCGAACCGCCCCCACGACCCGTCCGCGATCGACCACGGGCACGGTGACGAGCAGCAGGTCTTCGCCGAGTGTGTCGCTGTACCTCGTTCGCGTGTCGATACGGCCCTGGAACAGCGCAGTGCGAAACTCGGGACGTCCGCTGGTCGCGTAGAGCTGGCCGAGCGCGACCGTGCCGGCGCTGTCCGCGACCACCCTCCCGGATGCGTCCGTGACCACCACGCGCTGGTCACGGGCACGGGCATTCTCCGCGACGAGTCGGTCGAGCCGCGGCGAAGGCGGATCAGCGGCCGAAACGACGAGATCGGAGACCCGGGCGGCGAGAATCGCCGCATCTCCGAGGACGGCGGCCTCGTAGTCCGAGTCGGCTCGGCGCTCGACGGTCAGCGCCAGCGGGATCGAGAGCGCGAGAACCGCCGCTGTGGTGAGGTAGAACGCGGCGAGAAGGAGCCGGGCTCGGAAGCTCACGTGCGAGCGTTCAGCTCCTCCGAGGACGCGAACCGGAAGCCGATGCCACGAACGGTGTGGATGAAGCGTGGCGAGGACGGATTGTCCCCGAGCTTCTTGCGGAGTGCGCTCACGTGCACGTCGAGCGTCTTCGTCGAACCGAACCAGCTCGTGTCCCAGACCTCGCGGATGAGCTGCTCGCGCCTTACGACCTTGCCGGCGTTCTCGAGCAACATGCGCAGGACTTCGAACTCCTTGACCGTCAGCTCGACGGCGTTTCCGCCTGACTTGACCTCGTGCCGGTCGAGCTCCATGCGGACGTCTCCGACCTCCAGCACCGCCTCCCCCGGCGAAGTCGGAGCGTCGACCCTCCGAAGCACCGCGCGGACGCGAGCGGCAAGCTCCGCGGCGCTGAACGGCTTGGTCACGTAATCGTCGGCACCGAGCTCCAGCCCGAGAACGCGCTCGAGCTCCTCGCCGCGCGCTGTGACCATGATCACCGGTGTCCGCGACGCGCTTCGGATCTCGCGGAGGACGTCCTTGCCGTCGCCGTCCGACAGCATGACGTCGAGGAGCACGAGGTCGGGAGATTCCGCGTGAAAGCGCTCACGACCCTGGGCGGCGGTCGCGGCGACCACGACGTCGAACCCGTCTCGCTCGAGTGCCGAGGCGAGCGGCTCGGAGATCGACTCCTCGTCCTCGATCAGGAGAATCCTGCGCCGAAGCATCGCGTTCAGGATATTCGTGAGGGAGTCGATCCCCCTGGCTCCGAGCGAGCACGCCGGCCCCGGCTACCGATCCTTTACCGCATCGGCGGAAACTCCTGGCCGACCGAAGGCCGGCGCTTGAAACCCGTGTACCTAGGTTGGAACCGTTCATGCACCCGAACCAAGGAGCGTCATGTCTGAAACTCTCACGACTCGTAGCCGACTCGGCGTCGGAGTCGCCACCGCTGTCCTCGGCGCGCTGGTAGCGCTCGCCCTCCTCTTCTCGGTGACAGCCGAGGCGGCACCGCAGAAGCTGGTGGGAACCGTCGGCCCGGGCTACACGATCTCGCTGAAGACCGTGACCGGCAAGCGCGTCAATGCGCTGACCCGCGGCACCTACGCGATCCTCGTCAAGGATCGCTCGGACGAGCACAACTTCTACATGCGTGGCCCGGGCGTCTCGAAGGCGTTCACAGGGGTGGATTTCGTCGGCACGAAGACGATCAATGTTCGTCTCGGTTCCGGCAGGTACGCCTTTGTCTGCACGCCGCACTCGGACGAGATGCACGGCTCGTTCTCCGTCCGCTGACCGTCGGGCAGCGCCGAGACGAGAGCCGAGGGGCCGTCGGTCTGCTCCTCGGCTCTCCGGCTCGAAGGCTGGAATACTCGTCTTCATGGATTCTCCGCAGACGGCCGGCGCGAATTGGCCGCGCCGGCTCTTCGTCGCCGGAGTCGTGGTCGCGGTGGTGCTCGGAGGAGGCCTCATCGCCTCCGCGACGATCCCGCGCTGGTGGGCTCAGCGGCTCGGCGATCAGATCGAGGGGAGCATCGTCACCGGGACGTTCGTGGGCCTCTTCTATGGGTTCGTCTTCACCGCCCTCCCGTTCCTGGTCTTGGCCGCCGTCATGCGCTGGCGGCGCACGGCGCGAGCGATCATCGTCGCCATCGTCGTCGCCACCGCACTCGCGATCCCGAACCTGATGACGCTCGGTATCGTCCTCGGAAGGGGAAACGCCGCGCATGCCGGAGAGCGGATACTCGACGTCGAAGCGCCGGCGTTTCGCGGAGCGAGCCTCGCTGGGGCGTTGATCGCGCTTGCGATGGGCGGGTTCGTGGGCTACCTCATCGCGTCCCGAGAGCGAGC
>JACCUU010000210.1 GCA_013811645.1 Actinomycetota bacterium
AGCCGGCGGAAGCTACCACATCGATAGAAAACTTTTGACTACTAAGCTGTGCGTCATGAGCCACCGAAGTCGCACGGAGCCGTCCCTTCCAGAATGGACCGCGCTTGCGCTTCTCTGCGAGTCGCCCGCTCACGGCTGGGCGGTTGCGCAGGAGCTCGGCCCCACGGGCGAGGTCGGTCGCGTGTACTCGTGCACGCGACCCCTGGTCTACCGGGCGCTGGGACAGCTCCGTGAAGCCGGTCTCGTGGAGGTGCGAGGGACGAGCGCGAGCGACGCAGGGCCCGCGCGAACGACGCTAGGGGCGACGCGCCGTGGTCGCTCGGCGTTCGCGCGGTGGCGGGGCAGCACCGTCGCCCACGTGCGTGACCTTCGCTCGGAGCTCATGGTGAAGCTGCTCTTCCACGACCGGGCGGGTCTCGATCCGTCCTCGCTTCTGCGCGAGCAGGCGGCAGTGCTTGCGCTGACGGAACGATCTCTCGAAGAGCAGCTGAGAGCGACGTCCGAATTCTCGCGGACGCTCGCGCTGTGGCGACTCTCGATGGGACGTGCGGCACTCTCGTTCGTCGAGGGGCTCCTGGACAACCGTATCGTGGAGCCCGTCGTCTACCGGCCAATCGGATACGTGGCCTCCCCTCACTCCGAGCTCGACGGCATGCCCCTGCAACCGATCGCGGACACCAAGGGAGAGTCCAGGATCGAAGTGTCCGAGCCCCACCGAGGCTGTCTCGCCGACCTCGGGGGCTTCACGCACGTCTGGGTGCTCGCCCACCTGCACGAGACGCTCGGCTGGGACCCGACGGTGCGAGCGTTCCTCGACGACAAGCCGCACGGCACGTTCGCGACGCGCTCGCCGCGTCGACCGAATCCGATCGGCCTCTCGCTCGCCCGCGTCGTCATTCTCGAGCCCGCGGCGGTCGTCGTCGAAGGACTTGACCTCCTCGACGGATCGCCCGTGCTCGACCTCAAGCCATTCGTGCCCCTGTTCGACGTCCCGTCGGTCGACGTACGGTTCGGCTGGTTCGAGGGGTGCGCGGAACGGGTCTTCGCGCGCACCTCCGACGATCGCTTCGCTCTGCGCAGCCGTCGAACTGGACGACGGAACTGATCCGAATCAGCGTTCGAGCTGGCTGGAGACAGCTTGCCTCAGGGCGTAGTCGGCGAGCGCCAACGTCTCCGTGACGGCCTCTGTGTCTGCAGGCTAATGAACCCGGAGCCATGGGTCTGGCTGGTCGTCTCGGGCTCGTCGGATGAGCGATGCCCACCCCGCGTCCACGGCGCCGAGAGCCCAATCTGTCGCTTCCCGCTTCGAAACCACCTTCCGTCGCCAAGGTGTTCAGCAACCGGCAGAAGGTGATCACCAGATACGGCTGCTTCCAGCGGCTCATCGGTTCAGCCTCCGTCGGCTCGGGCGCCCAAGCTGCGTACTCGTCGATTCGTGCCCGAGCCTCGCGGCGGAGCTGATCCTCAGAGACGGGATCGATCAGGCTCCTCGGCTCTGGGCCGGCAAGGACCACTCCATGTTCGCGTATCAACCAGCGGACGACGGCCGTGTTGAAGTGGTTGGCTGACACGAGCTCGCTGGCTCCGTTGTCGAGGAACGGATACGGGGAGCCGGAGGGGTCGACCCGGCGCAGCTGCTCTCTCGAGACGTAGGACCCCTCCAGATGCTGTGCCCAGGGGACATCGACCGCATAGATCCGCTTGTGCATGGCTTGTAGCCGGGCCCACTGTTCCTCGCTGCTCTCGTCCTGTGTGACGATCAAGAAGTCGACGTCGCTGTGCTCGTCCGCTTCTCCGAGGGCGAACGAGCCCTGTAAGTACGCACCGCAGAAGTTCTCAGCGAGGATCGATCGTACGTCTGCGACAAACGTCCTCAGAACGGCGTTCAGCTCTGGATAGTCGGTTGCGTCGATTCCGCGCCGTGGTACTTGCTCCGTGTTCATCCGAGAGTCCGTCTCCGAATCGGTGGTGTGCCGCTGACTGCCCGGTACCCGCCGAATTCGGATTCGAGCGCAGCTTCGCCGGCCGTCAGCGCCGGAAGCTGCCGGCGCAGCTGCTGAGCTCGGGCTGCCGGCAACACTGTCTCGATCGTGGCGAGCTCGCCATTGAGCGACGGCGTTTGCGCGACAGCGCCGAGCCGTGCGAGGGCGGCCAGAACTGCGCCGATCGTCGTCGTCGGCAGCTCGAGCCTGACTTGGAGGACTGGCTCGCAGACCACTGTCCCCGCCCGCTCGAGCGCCTGCCTGACGACCAGCGGCGTGAGCTTCCGGAAGTCGGCGGGCGTGCTGAGCGATCCCCGTGTCGCCGGAGGGCCATCGGGCGATTGGTAGGTGCATCTGGTCATCATCACGGCGCAGTCGGTGACCCGCCAGCCGAAGAGGCCCTCCTGCAGCGCGCGGCAGACGTACTTTTCCATGCTCTCCGCGAACCGCTCGATGTTCTTGTAGGCGTACAGCGGCACGGTGCGAGCGTCGACCTGCAGTCGGAAGTCGATGCCCGAATCGACCGGCGCCGGATCGATGCGCAGCCCGATCGTCGCGGGGAACGAATTCGACTCCGCGTGCAGGATCTCGACGGCCTCCCCGGTAGTGACCGGCCGCTCGATGCAGATCGTCGTCGTCTCGCGGAAGCTGACATCGAGCCCGAAGTCGTCGGCCAGCGTCGCCTGGATCACCTCCGTCTGGACCTCGCCGTAGAGCGATACGGAGATCTCCTGGCTGGTGCCGTCCTGTCGTACGTCGATGAGCGGGTCCTGCTCGGCCAGCTGGGCGAGCGCGACGCGAAGCGCCCCCTTGTCGTCGGGATTGCGGGGCACGACAGCCGACTCCAGCGTCGGCGGAGCGAACTGCTGCTGTGTCGTGGCGGTTCCTGTCTGGCCGATCCGGTCGCCGATCTTGATCTCGCCGAGACCCCAGAGCTTTCCGATCTCTCCGGCGGAGACAGTCGCACGCTTCACGGCTGACCCGCGGTCGAAGACGCCGATCGCCGTCACCTTTCCCTCGACATCCCGTCCGAAGCGCAGCCGGTCTCGGGTTCGCACCGTCCCCGAGCGCATCCGGACGAAGGCGATCTTCTCGCCGGCGCCGCCTCGTTCGATCTTGAACACCGTGCCCGAGACCGGGCCGTCGCTGTCGCCTTCGGCAGCAGGCAGTAACTCGGCGATGCCGGCCATGAGCGAGTCGACTCCGGCGCCCGTCAGCGCGGAGCCGAAGAACACCGGATGCACCGACGCCTGCCCGGTCTGGGCGACGAGATCCGCGCGGAGCCTGGAGTACGGAACGCTCGTCTCGTCCTCGACGAGCGCGGCCAGGAGCCCGTCGTCGTGCTCGGCGAGCACTTCGGCGAGCCTGGCCCGGAAAGCGGCGTCCTCTGGGTCCCAGGGCGCGAAGCCGGCCGCGCGCGTCCCGGGGTCACGCACGGACCCGAGC
>JACCUU010000278.1 GCA_013811645.1 Actinomycetota bacterium
ACGAGATCCTCGTCCTTGCGGGCGATGTCCTCCCACTCCGGCTTGAGCTCGAGCGCGCGACGCACGTGCTCGAGCGCATCGTCTGGGCGGCCCGCGAGCGCCTCGGCGCAGCCGAGGTTGTACAGCAGCCCGGGGCTGTCGGGGTGCTGCACGAGCCCAGCAGCGATCTCGGCCGCCATCGCTTCGTAGTCGCCTGACAGGCGGTGCTTCTCCGCCGCGAAGAAGGCGTGCTCCCACGGCGACGGCTCGTACGCCGCATCGCGCGGGCCCCCGACGGCGAGCACGGACGTGTCCGGCGCCTCTGCGCGAGCGTGCCGCTTCACCGCGGGATCACGAATGAAGACCACCGTTCCGGCGGGTGCGTCGAGCGTCTCCTCATCGAGGGTGAACGTCGCACGGCCCTTCAGCACCACGTAGACCTCCTCGTGACGGTGGGTCTCCTCCGTGTGCTCTTCGACGACGTCGCCCCCCCGGTTCGGCGCGGTGTACGCGTTGATCCCGAAGGCGCCGATGTCGAGCGTCCGACGCACAGGGTGCCAGAGGAGCGTTCCGCCGACGACGGGGATCGGGTCGATCTCCTCGATCCGAACGCTCTGCCATCCGTCAGCCACTACGGAACCCGCTCCGGTCGCGTGCCGAGCGTGACCTCGAGCGTGCGCTGCTGTCCGTTGCGAAGGATGGTGAGCGAGATCGAGTCTCCAGGCTGCCTGGCGTCCACTGCGCTTTGCAGCTCGGCCGAGCTCGAGATCGGCGCGCCGTCGAGCTCGACGATCACGTCGCCGCCACTCGGAACCTGCTGGCCGTCGACCGTCCGAGTGCCCGCGGCCTCGCGCAGACCCGCCTTCTCGGCAGGAGTTCCGCTTCGCACGTCGGTGATGGCGACCCCGTCTTCGACGCCGATCATCTCGACTCCCAGGTACGCATGCTCGGCCTCGCCGGTGGCGATGAGCTGGGAGACGATGGAGCGCACCGTGTTCGACGGAATCGCGAAACCGACGCCGTCCGAGCCGCCCGACTCGCTCTCGATCTGCGCGTTGACGCCGATGACCCGGCCTTGCTGGTCGAGGAGCGGGCCGCCGGAGTTCCCGTGGTTGATCGCCGCATCCGTCTGGATCGAATCGTTGATCGTGAAGTTGTTCGGGGCGGTCATCTGACGATGGAGCGCGCTCACGATGCCGCTCGTCACCGTTCCCTCGAGCCCGAAGGGGCTGCCCATGGCGACGACGCCTGCTCCGACGTCGACGCCGCTCGAGTCACCGAGGCGAAGTGGCTCGAGGAACGACGCGGGCGCGTTGACGTCGATCACCGCGAGGTCGGTCGAGGGATCGGTGCCCAACAGCCGTGCCGTGCGCGTGGAGCCGTCCCAGAAGCGGACGGAGATCGAGCTCGCGCCCTCCACGACGTGCTGGTTCGTGACGATGTGACCCGCCTCGTCGTAGACGAATCCTGAGCCCTGCGCGGCCTGCGAGCCGCTGAACTGCGTTGCCACTGCCGTGATCTCGACCACCGCCTTGTACGAACGCTGGTGGATCGTGCTGATTGACAGGCCGTCGGCGGTCGCCGCAGGCTCGGAGTCGGCGACCGTCACCTGACGGACCACCGTGGTGGATTCGTCGGAGAGCACGGCATACGCGGCCGCACCCGCGCCGGCGCCGAGGCCAAGAGCAGCGATGAGCCCGGCGAGGAACAGGGGAGTGCGGTTGCGGCTGGGATTCACGGAGGCGTCCTTTCGTGTGAAGGTAGACCAATAGCAGCCGCAGCCACTAAGGCGTCGCTGAAAGCCGCCTAAGAAGTCGGTAAGACCCGCTCCGCGGCTCGATGCGCGTGCGCACAATGCGGCCCATGGAGATCTTGGTCGTCGACGACGAGCGTGCGGTGAGGGATTCACTGCGGCGTGCACTCGAGCTCGAGGGCTACAGGGTCGAGCTCGCCGAGGACGGTGAGCAGGCGCTTCGGCGGCTCGAGCTGGAGCCGCAGCCGGACGCGGTCATCCTCGACATCCTCATGCCCGGCGCCGACGGGCTAGAGGTGTGCCGGCGTTTGCGGCGCTCCGGGAACGTGATTCCGGTGCTGATGCTCACCGCCCGCGCCGAGGTCGACAGCCGTGTCGCGGGTTTGGATGCGGGGGCAGACGACTACCTGCCGAAGCCGTTCGCGCTCGCGGAGCTGCTGGCTCGCTTGCGCGCGCTCCTGCGACGGCTGGGGAACGGCGACGGCGCGGCTGACACGCTCCGTTTCGCCGATCTCGAGCTCGAGCCTGGTACGCGTGAGGTTCGCCGATCAGGCGATCTGATCGACCTCACCCGTACCGAGTTTGCGCTCCTCGAGCTCTTCCTTCGCAACCCTCGGCAGGTGCTGACCCGCTCGGTCATCTTCGAGCGAGTCTGGGGATACGACTTCGGTCCCTCGTCGAACTCCCTCGACGTGTACATCGGGTATCTGCGTAGGAAGACCGAGCTCGCGGGCAAGCCTCGTCTCATCCACACGGTGCGCGGCATCGGCTACGCCTTGCGCGAGCGCTGAGATGAGCACCGTGCGCCTTCGGCTCACGGTCGCGGGGGAAACCAGGTCTCCCCCGCGAGCCCCCTTCTTCCTGAAAACATGGAGAACCTCCCGGTTCCCCACACCCCTCCACGCTCATGGGCCACGAGGTGGCCCATGAGCTTCAGGGCACGCATCGCGATCGGCGCCGCCGCGGCGGTCGCTCTGGCGGTCGTCTTGGCATCGGTTGTCGTGTTCTTCGTGGTGCGCGGTGAGCTCAGGGCGCAGATCGACGACACGCTGGAGGAGCGTGCACAGGAGATCTTCCGCATTCCGCTCTCCGAGATCCCCTTGCGGAACGGGGAATCGTTCCTGGGCATCCGCCCAGGGTTTGGCGAGCCGAACACCTTCGTCCAGGTCGTCAAGGCGGACGGGAAGACCCTGCGCCAGCTGTACGACGATGTCGAGCTACCCGTCTCCGATGAGGCGATCGCGCTCACGAGGACAGGCATGCGAGGCGACTCGGTCATCTCGGAGACGGAAATCGATGGGACGCACGTCCGGGTGCTTTCCGTCGCGTACGAGCCCGGGTACGCGGTCCAGATCGCGCGTCCTTTGACCGAGATGGACGAGACGCTCTCTCGCCTGCGGCTCTTTCTCATCGCCATCGCGCTCTCCGGAATCGGGATCGCCGCCGGGCTCGGGCTGGTCGTTTCGCGCGCGGCGCTGACGCCGGTCCGCCGACTGACGGAGACGGCTGAAAGTGTCACGGAGACAGGCGATCTGTCGCAGCGCATCGAGGTCGGCGGACGCGACGAGCTCAGCCGGTTGGCCACGAGCTTCAACACGATGCTCGCCGGCCTGGAGGACTCGAATCGCGCGCAGCGCCAGCTCGTCGCCGACGCGTCGCACGAACTGCGAACACCGCTCACGAGCCTCCGCACGAACATCGAGGTGCTGGTCGGAGATCGCGCTCTGCCGGCCGAGGAGAGAAGCCGGCTTCTCTCGGACGTGGTGGAGCAACTCGGGGAGATGACGACGTTGATCGCGGGGCTGATCGAGCTCGCGCGCGCTGAGCAGCAGACCGCTCGACCAGAGGATGTTCGCCTGGACCTCGTGGTCGCGAACGCGATCGAGCGGATACAGCGGAATCGGCCCAGCGTGGCATTCAAGGCGTGGCTCGAAGAGTCCGTCGTCCAAGGGGTTCCCGCGACGATCGATCGTGCGATCAGCAACCTCATCGACAACGCGGCGAAGTGGAGCCCGCCGGGCGGCGAGATCGAGGTCGACGTGCGGGACGGACAGGTGTCGGTTCGCGATCACGGCCCGGGCATCGCTGACGAGGACCTCCCGTACGTCTTCGACCGCTTCTACCGGGCCCGATCCGCCCGGGGAATGCCAGGCTCGGGCCTCGGGCTCGCGATCGTCCGCCAGGTTGCGGACACACACGGCGGCGAGGTCGTCGCCGAGCAGGCGGAAGGTGGAGGCACGCGGATGACGCTGCGCCTTCAGCGCGTGCGAGTCATCGCCGGCTGAGGTGTTCGCGAATGCCCGCGCGCGACCGGGGCGGTCGTCTTCGAGAGCTCTTAGCAGCCTCTTAGCCGCGTCTTAGCCGTCTCTGATCTCATCTTCGGAATGGATAGACACGACAAGATCAAGCTCGCAGCGGCCGCCGTCGCCGCGCTCCTTCTCGCAGTCGCCCTCGGCGCGACCGCGGCCGTCGGCGCGTCGCGTGTGTTGTCCTCGAGCGACGACGGCCAGACAGTCATCGACGACGCCGCAGCCGAGCTCGGCGTTGAGCCAAGTGCGCTCGAGGGAGCGCCCCGAAAACGCCCTGAAAAACCGCTTCGACGACGCCGTCGAGGCGGGAATTCTCGCTGAAGAGGAGGGTGCGGAGCTGAAGGAGCGGATCGATTTCGGCCAGACGCCGCCCCTCTTCGGCGGCTTCGGCCGCTTTCACGGCTTTAGTGATGGAGGGCCACGCCCGGTCCGCTCGCGGGGCTCGAGACGGCAGCGTCCTATCTCGGACTGACGGAGGCTGAGTTGCACGAGCAACCTCGCGACGGAGACATGCTCGCGGACATCGCGAAGAAAGAAGGAACGTCCGTCGACGGTCTCGTTCAGGCGATGGTCGACGCGGCAAGGAAGGAGCTCGACGCAGCGGTTGCGGCCGGTCGCCTGACCGAAGAGCGCGCCGAC
>JACCUU010000254.1 GCA_013811645.1 Actinomycetota bacterium
ATGCCGCCGATCCTCGTCGAGGCGACGATCAGGCTCGGGTACGCGATCTTCGCGGTGGCGACGCTGACCTTCATCGGGTTCGGGCTCCAGCCGCCGTCGGCCGACTGGGCCGTGCAGATCGCCGACAACTACCCCTTCCTCGACCAGCAGTGGTGGACCGTGCTCTTCCCCGGTATGGCAATCGCGTCGTTGGTGGTCGCCGTCAATCTCGTCTCCGACAGCGTTCAGCAGGTGCTCGAGCGATGAGCGTCGTCGAGACGGCTGTGGCACTCGATCTGACCGACCTCGAGGTCTGCTATCGCGTGCGTGGGATCGACCGCAGAGTCTTGCGAGGGATCTCCATGCACATCGAGTCCGGCGAGTCCTACGGCCTGGTCGGCGAGTCCGGGTGCGGAAAGTCGACCGCCGCACTGACGATCGTCCGGTACCTCCCGCGAAACGGCCGGGTCACGGCCGGCTCGATCTCCGTCGCAGGCACTGATGCGCTCGCGCTCCGAGGACGCGACCTGCGGAGGTTCCATGCCCGGAACGTGTCGATGGTCTACCAGAACCCGGGCGCAGCGCTGAACCCCTCGATTCGCGTTGGAGCACAGGTGGCGGAAGCGTTCACGGTACTCGGCATCGCGCAGCGCGAGGCCGACGAGCGCGCGCGCGAGGTCTTGAACAAGGTGCAGATTGCCGACCCGGGATCGGTGATGAACCGCTACCCACACCAACTCTCGGGCGGGATGCAACAGCGGGTCGTGATCGCCATGGCGCTCGCGAAGGATCCGGCCCTCCTGGTCCTGGACGAGCCGACGACCGGGCTCGATGCAACGGTCGAGGCGGAGGTCCTGGACTTGGTCTCTCAGCTGCAGGCGGAGCTGCATACGGCCGTCCTCTACATCAGCCACAACCTCGGCGTGATCGCGAAGATGTGCTCGCGAGTCGGAGTCCTCTATGCGGGACGACTCGTCGAGGAGGGCTCGGTCGAGACCGTTCTCCAGGATCCTCGCCATCCCTACACGGTCGGACTGCTCCGCTGCATCCCGCGCGGGGGTGTCCGGAAAGACCGCGGCCGGTTGGACACGATTCCCGGCTTCCTGCCGAGCCTGGGCGAGGAGCTCGCCGGGTGCGTGTTCTCGGATCGGTGCGCGCTCGCCGACGACCGTTGCCGCACCGACGAGCCCCCGCTCATCGCGATCGCGCCCGGTCACGAGAGTCGTTGCTGGTACCACGAGCTCGCGCACGATCTCCCTCGTGAGGAAGCAGCGAACATCGCGCTGCCGCCCGTCGACCGCAGCGTCGCTCCGCTCGTCGAGCTGGACGAGCTCACCAAGATCTTCAAGCAACGCGGCCACGAGGTCCATGCGCTCACCGACGTGACGGCCGCGATCTGGCCGGGAGAGACGCTCGGCCTCGTGGGCGAGTCCGGCAGCGGCAAGACGACCCTCGCACGAACGCTGCTCGGGATCGTCGCCCCGACGGCGGGCGTCGCGAGGCTCGACGGCGCGCCGCTCCCGCCGCGCTACCAGAAGCGCTCGCAGGGCGAGCTGCGCGCGCTGCAGATCGTCTTCCAGAACCCCGACTCCGCGCTCAACCGTCGGCACTCGGTGCGCCGCATTCTGCTCCGCTCGATGAAGAAGCTCGCCGGGCTCTCGGGACAGGCGGCGGGACGGAAGCTGCAAGATCTCACCGAGCGAGTTCGACTCAGCGAGCGCACCCTGACGCAGAAGCCCGTGCAGCTCTCGGGCGGTCTCAAGCAGCGAGTGGCGATCGCGCGCGCGTTCGCCGGCGACCCCCGACTCGTGGTGTGCGACGAGCCGACCTCTGCCCTCGACGTCTCCGTCCAGGCCGCGATCCTCAACCTGCTCGTCGAGCTCCAGGCGGAGAAGCAGGTCTCGTACCTCTTCATCTCGCACGACCTCGGCGTCGTTCGCTACATCTCGGACCGGATCGCCGTCCTCTACCTCGGCCGGCTGCAGGAGCTCGGCCCGGCCGACGTCGTCTTCGACGGACCGCACCACCCGTACACGGAAGCGCTTCTCTCCGCCGTGCCGACGATCGACGGCGGCGGCCGCGATCGGATCCGGCTCGAAGGCGACATCCCGAGCGCGGCGGAGCCGCCCACGGGCTGTGTCTTCCACACCCGCTGCCCGCGCTTCCTCGGGCCGGTCTGCGTCGAGCAGGAGCCACCGCTCGTCGAGGCCGAGCCCGGACATCTCATGCGCTGCCACATCCCGATCGAGGAGCTGCGCGCGCTCCAGGCCAAGGAGACGGAGACCGTTTAGGCGTGTGCTGGTCGCGGCTGCGGCACGAGCATCCACGCTGCCACGGCGAAACCTACGACCGCGGTCGCCACGAACGCCCACCTTGCGCCTCCGGCGCTGAGAGCGACTCCGGCGGCGAGCGGAGCCGCGAGCGCCGTCGCGGCCCACATCACATTCATCAAGCCGCCGATCGGGTTCGCGAGCGCCTCGCGCGGGACATGCGAGCGGGCAAGCGCGTAGACGACCGAGACGAGAACCGCCCGCGCACCCGCCGACACGGCGAGAAAGCCGATCATCGCAAACGTCGAGAAGCTGACGAACGGGATCAAGAACGTTGCGCCGACGACAGCCGCGGTCGCGCCGACCAGGCGGACGTCGACCCGCCAGGACGGGATGCGGGCACTCAGCGCGCCACTCGCCGTGAAGACCACGGCGGTGAGGGCGATGACGACACCGATTCCTCCGGCCGAGAGACCGTTGTCCGCGAGAACCAGCGGCGCGAGCAGCCCCGATACTCCTGCGACGGCCCCGAGCAGCGCAGTGACGAGCATGGCTCCGCCGAGCGCGTGCTCGTTGCGCGCGGCGGAGAGCGCATGCCGTAGGCGCCCCGCCGGGACGCGATCTTCCTCGGAGTGAGCTCGAGCGAGGATGTAGACGAGCGGCAGGGTTCCGACGGCGATCGCGATGAACGCGACCCGGTAGCCCCACAAGTCGGTAACGATGCCGGAGAAGACCGGTCCGATCAGCCAACCAGCGCCGGCGGCGGCGATCAACCGACCGGTGCCGGCCGCGCCCCGACCCGAGCCCGCGGCAACGCCAGGCGAGACCGTCCAGAGAATCGCGAAGCTGAGACCGAAGAGCGCCCGGCCTGCCATGAGCATCTCGAGCCCGGTGGCGAGCCCTTGCACGAGGAGTGAGAGCGGCAGGAGCGCCGCGCTCGCGAGCAACAGTCGCCGGGAACCGATCCGTCCGGCGAACAAGCCGATCGGGACGGAGGCCGCAAGCGTCACGATCGTCGCGGCGGAGAGCAGCGCGCCCGTCTGCGCACCCGAGAGGTCGAATCGCTCTTGCAGCGTCGGAAGAACAGGGATGAGCGCGGCGTCGGCGACGGCATTCGCCAACGCGAGCGCGGAGACCGCGAAGAGCGCGCGGTCGGCAC
>JACCUU010000299.1 GCA_013811645.1 Actinomycetota bacterium
GCACACGCCCGAGCCATTCGTGATCGGGATGACTGAGCGGAAATCCGGGGAGGAGCAAGGCGTCCGCCCCTTCGGCTGCTGAGGAGATGGCGTCCCGCACCGCCGTCTCGTCCCCGTGCCGCTCGTAGTCGACGCTCCCGAAAGGAAGCCACGCCACAGTCGCCCCGAGGATCGCGCAGGCGGCGGCGTCCTCCGCTCGACGGCCCACCGCCGCTTCTCCTTCTGTGGCAAAACCGGCCCGAGCGTCCCAACCGCGGGCCGGTGCATCCGAGACGAGATCGAGTGCGAAGACCGTGAGGAGCTCGACAGAGGCTCCCTGCCGTACCCACGACGCGATCGCGGCGCCCAGCGAGAGTACGGCGTCGTCCGAGTGCGGCGAGACGACGACGACGCGCTCTCCGGGAAAGTCGTTCGGCACGAGGGCACTATGATCGCGGCCTTGGCCGGACAGGAGAGCTGGCGTGCGTTCGTCCCCGCCGGCGTGCGGCGCCGACTTCGTCCGGTGAGACGCGCGTACGTCGACTGGCGACGCCGACGGCCGCCGGATCTCGGTGACCTACGGCGCGTCACGCCGATCGACCCGAACTGGGGCTTCGAGCGCGGGACGCCGATCGACCGCGTGTACGTCGAGACCTTCATCGGCAGTCACGCAGCCGACATCCGCGGTCGCGTGCTGGAGATTGCCGCCCCGGACTACACGAACCGTTTCGGAAGCGGCGTGGAGAAGGTGGACATCCTCATGGCGACAGAGGGCAATCCCCAGGCGACGATCGTGGCCGACCTCACGGACGCGCCGCACATCACCGACGACTCCTTCGATTGCGCGATCGTCACGCAGACGCTGCAGTTCGTCTACGACGTGCGCGCGGCCTTCACGACCCTCAATCGAGTCCTCGCGCCCGGCGGGGTCCTGCTCGCGACCGTCCCCGGGCTGACGAAGATCTCCCCGCCCGAGGACGACGAGTGGGGCGAGTGGTGGCACTACACAGCACGCTCGGCGCTCAGGCTCGCGGAAGAGGCGTTCGGCGAGGGCGCGGTCGAAGTGCGCGCCTACGGGAACGTGCTCTCGGCCTCGGGATTTCTCTACGGACTGGCCGCCTCGGACCTTCGCCGGGAGGAGCTCGAAGCCCACGACCGGCTGTACGAGGTGATCGTGGGGATCCGGGCGGTCAAGCAGAGTCCCGCCTGAGCACCCGCTTGGCCGTGCCGGAGAGCTTTCGGTAGACACGTGCCGGCAGTCGCAGCTCGAGGCTCTGCAGACGGCGCTCGAGCGTGTCCAGCCGACGCTGGAGCCTGACGACGTCCGCCTCTCCGAGGACCGCGGCCTCGACGGCGTACTCCGCGTCCTCGATCAGCGACGGAATCGGGAAATCGAGCGTCGGCGCCTCGGATGGCAGCCGGTACTCCGCTTCGGAGCTCCCGTCCGTGCGCAGAGCTCGCAACGCGTCGCGCAACCTCGTGTCCTGAACGAGCCTGCCCTGGGCGAGCCCTCGCTCGAGCTCGTCCTCGGAGAGCACCAGGGCGTCGTAGTACTCGGCGATCGTCCCGCTCTTCAGCGCAGCGAACATGTTCGCGTGGTACGCCGTCGGCGCACGCGCGACGTACTTCTCGAAGGCGGTGCCCTGGAGGGTGGCCTTCCGCTCGCACTGCGCGTGCGAGCGCAGCGGGAAATGGAAGACCTCGATCGGGTACCAGCCCCTGAGCGGAGCGAACGGACTGTCGACCAGCGCGTGGTTCCCGCGCGTGACCTGTACCTCCGAGTGCGCGCGGTGGACGACTTTGCGGATCGGCTTGAAGAGCGAGGCAGGATCGTTGATCGGCGCAAGCGCTGAGAAGCGGACGGTCATCCGCTCGGCGAAGCTGCCTTCGCCCCCGTCCGGAGGCGGGCCGAAGGTGCGCAGGAACGCGCCCACGGTGCCGTACCGCTCGGGAACCGCGGCCAGCACGTCCCCGAGCGAAGCCCCGCGCGGCCACCAGAACTCGTCGGCATCCGAGTTGATCACCCAGTCCGCTCCGAAGTCGGTCGCAGCCAGGCGGGCCATGCGTGTCACCCATTCGTTCTGGCGCAGGTCCTCCCCCTGCTCTCGGAGCAGATGGACGTGACCCTCCCGTGCGTAGCGTTCCAGCACCTGCGTCGTCCCGTCCTCCGAGCGGTTGTCGGTCGCGACGACGAAGTCGGCGCCCGCGTTCAGGTGGAAAGCGAGCCACGCTTCGATCACATCCGCCTCGTCACGGGCGAGCAGCGTCATGACCAGCTTCATCGGGTGGTGGGCTCCTTTCGAGGTGATCGCCCGTCTCGAGGCGAGCGCCGGGCCGCGGGAGGCGCGGACGCAGGGAGCGTCCATATCGAAGAGATATGGA
>JACCUU010000300.1 GCA_013811645.1 Actinomycetota bacterium
ATCGAGGAGTTCGCCGCGGGTCGGCGTGTGAGGCGAGCCTGGCTTGCGCACGCCGGCCGCCGTCCCGATCCAGAGCTCGGCACTTCCCGAGCGACCCAGAAGGCCGTGCGCGCGGTAGCGCGACAACAGCTTGTGCCGGCGCTGCTCGAGCTCCGGCGGCCGCTGGGCGAGGAGATCCGCTGGGAACAGCCGCTCGACGAGGTCGTAGATCCGGCGGTTGCCCTCGCGCCGGGCGATCGCGAGGATCCCGGCCTGGGCGAGTGCCTCGAGGATCGCCCGAACCTGGTTGGTCGGGCGCCAGTACCAGTCGATCGCCGCGCGCGGAGCGATGTCGGTCGAGGACAGATGGCCGTCTGCCCGGATCCGCTCGAGGAGCTCCTCGACGAGCGGGCGTGCTCGACGAAGACGCCGCCGTCCTTCGCGGCGCGGTTCAAGTCCCAGGTGAGCCGGAACCAGGGCAGGTCAGCCGTCGGGACGAGGCTCAAGCCCTTGTTGTAGGTCTCGTAGAGGACTCGTTCCTCGTAAAGGAGGGCATCGGTCAGCTCGCGGCGGTAGCCCGGGACGCGGGCGAGGAGCACGAGGTCGTGATTCCGGCCGGCGACCTCGAGGGGGTCGAACTGGATCGAGCCGAACCGCTCGAAGACGGCCAGGATCCCCCCGCGGCCCGGCGGCAGGGCCCGCGGCGGCGCGAGGTAGTGGCGCAGGGCGAGGAACCGGCGCGCGGTCTCAGGTCTGATCGTCAGGGCCGCGGGCACCGGCCGATGGTAGGCGACGTTCGCGTCAGGCCTAACAGGCCCTCTAGTCTCGAAGGATGCTCTTCGATCCTCGTGCGCACGAACGGCTGATCGAGGACGCCTGGGACCCGGACCGCGTCGGCGCGGCGATCCGGGAGATCGCTCGAGATGCGGAGGAGTCGTTCGACGATGGCTGGCCGACGCACCCGAAGGACATCCTCGACGAGGGTGACGAAGAGCGCCGCTTTCGGACGGTTTACATCGGCGGCGCCGGCGTCGTTCAGGCGCTCGACTCGTTGCAGCGCCGAGGGCTGGTGGAGCTCCGCCGGGACTACGTGTCGTGCCTCGAGCGTGTCTACGAGCCTGACTTTCCCGATCACGATCATGAGCGGAGCCTTTGGAACGGCGAGACTGGGATTCGGCTGGTGCTGCATCGGCTCTCCCCATCGACCGAAAATGCCGACCGGCTGGCCGAGCTGATCGCCGCGAATACGCATGACGAGCGCCGTGAGCTGATGTGGGGCAGTCCGGGAACCATGCTCGCTGCCACCGCAATGCACGAGCTGACCGGCGAGGTGAGGTGGGACGATCTCTGGCGCGAGAGCGCGGCGTGGCTGATCGATGAATGGGATCCGCAGACGGGCCTCTGGACACAGCAGCTCTACGGAATGGTGGAGCAGTTCATCGGGCCTGCGCACGGGTTTGCGGGTTGCGTGCTCGCCTTGTCTCGCGACGGTGACGCCGAGGTTCATCGCCGCGCAGTCGAGACCACGGCCCGGTACGCAGTCGAAGAGGATGGGCTGGCCAACTGGCTGACCCGCTCCTCGATGGAGAGCCTGCGGGCCCATCGAGACGGGTCGATCCGGCTGCAGTGGTGTCACGGTGCGCCCGGTGTCGTCGCCTCGCTCGCCCGCTTGGCGCCCGACGACGATGAGCATGGGCGTTTGCTGTGCGCGGGCGGCGAGCTCACCTGGCGAGCCGGCCCGCTGTCGAAGGGCGCAAACCTGTGCCACGGCACGGCAGGCAATGGGTATGCCTTCCTGGCGCTTTTCGAGCGCACGGGGGACGAGCTGTGGCTCGAGCGTGCGCGCACCTTCGCAATGCACTCAGTCGCCCAGGTGTCACGTGCGCGCACAGACTTCGGCCGTGGGCGCCACACCCTGTGGACGGGCGATCCGGGAACAGTGCTCTACCTCGCAGACTGCCTGGCCGGCGGTGGAAGCGTTCCGCTGCCCTAGCTCCTACGAGGAGTCGCCCTGACCGATGGCGATCAACGCGTCGACGACGTCAGCGAGTGGTCTGGTCGCGTCGATCTCGTGAGTGCATGTCGTCCGTAGCAACGGCTCCACTGACTCAACGTGCGAAAGGATGAGGTCGCGTTCCTCGGGTGTTTTCCCGTAATCGTTCGTCGTCCTGTTCTCGATCCGTTCGAGAATCACCTCGGCCGGAGCGCTGAGCAGGACCACCGCATCGAACCGGTCGTAGAATTTCCCTTGGTTCGATACGCACCCTTGCACATAGAGCGTGCGCTCACCTTCCAACGCCAGGAGCTCGGCGATTCGGCCCTCCCGCCAGAGCCACTCACCACCCTGGGCGCCACCACCTGCAGGGGAGATCCAGTCGCTCCAGTCGGGAGAGTCGGTGTCGACCACGCGGAACCCGCGCCGACCGAGCTCGGCCAGCGCAGTCGACTTCCCCGTACCGGACATCCCGGTCACCAACACGTTCCCCATGTCCGCAGGCTAGTACTCGTCGAATTGCGGCAAGTCGTCGGTGATCTCGAACCATGCTGCCTTGGAGCCGACGAAGATGTGCTTCGTCGGGCGAATGGTCGGCGCATCCACCAGCGATCCCATGGAAACGTGCACGAAAGCGCCGTCCCGCACCACCGAGAAGAGGAAGGATCCGCACGCCACGCAGCGCGTGTCGTTGAGATCCTCATCCCCGAAGACGGCGATGTCGTTCAGCCCCGCCGTGATCGTGAGCTTCTCCCGCTCGATACCGGCGAACGCCTTGAAGGCCGAGCCGGTTGCAGCTCGGCACTCCGAGCAGTGACAGTTCATCGCGTAGCGGAATGCGTCCGAGACCTCGTAGCGAACCGCCCCGCACCGGCATTTCCCGGCGAGCAAGGTGTTACGAGCCCTCGGCCTCGGGGAGCTTCTCCGCGATCTCCCAGATGTGCCCGTCGGGATCGGTGAAGCTGGCGGTGCGCATACCCCATTCCCGGTTCATCGGTCCGTTCAGCAGCCCCACGCCGCGCGTGTCGAGCTCCGCGCAGACCGCGTCGGCGTCATCCACCCAGATGGTGAGCTGGAAGCGAGATCCGGCTCCCTGACTCGCGACGACTCCGGGATCGATGAGCTCGCGTGCCGCTGGAGCCGCGAGCAGATTGACGATCGTGTTCTCGAAGCCGAGCGCTGTGGCGTCCTCGTCTTCGTAGATCACCGACGCGTCGAAGACGTCTTCGTAGAAGGACTTCGATCGCTGCGGGTCTTCGACGAAGAGCGTGATCGCGCCAACGTTCTTCAGCGCTGAGCTCACTTCGTCACCTCTTTCCCGTCGAGCCGCTCCTCCAGCCGAACGGTCGCGCTGTCGCCGGCATTCTTGCCGATCGCCTCGCGGATGTCCGCCT
>JACCUU010000106.1 GCA_013811645.1 Actinomycetota bacterium
ACGAGCTCATCGCGTCCTCCGTAGTCGAACGCGATCCAGAGGTGGAGCCTGTCGTTCGGCATGGTCTCCACCTCGAGCGCGGCCATCTTCTCCCGCAGCGCCTCGGGAACCCTGTCGCGACGCCCGAAGAAGCGTGTGCGGACTCCCTGTCGCGCAAGATCTGGAAGCTCGCGGTCGATCGTCTCGTCCAGGAGCTCGAGGATCGACTCGACCTCGTCTGCCGGACGTGCCCAGTTCTCGGTGGAGAATGCGTAGACCGCGAGCGAGCGGACGTCGAGGTCGATCGCGGCCTCGACGGTGCGCCGGAGCGCTCGCGCACCCTCGCGGTGGCCCTCGGAGACGGAAAGGCCGCGGCCTGCGGCCCACCGGCCGCTCCCGTCCATGATGATGGCGACGCTACGCGCTGCCGCAGAGCCGTCGCTCGAACCGCTCTCGGACAGTTCAGTGCTCCCTGCCGGAGATACAGCCATGCTTCGCGCGGCTGCGAACGCATCGTATGCCGTCGTCCTCAGTCGGGCCAATATTCTTGAATATTGGCTCTCCCTGCGTCCTAGGCCTGCTCGGTTCTCGCCGGCGACGCACGGCCGTATCTCCGGCAGGAAGCACTAGACCTCCATGATCTCCGTCTCCTTGACCTTCAGGAGATCGTCGATCGCCTTCGTGTGCTCGTCGGTGACCTTCTGCACCTGCTGCTCTGCGCGGCGCTCCTCGTCGTCGCCGACGTCCCCTTTGGTGACGAGGTCGCGTAGGTGCTGCATGACGTCGCGGCGCACGTTCCGGATCGCGATCTTCCCGTCCTCGCCCACGCGGCGCACGACCTTGACCAGCTCCTTTCGTCGCTCCTCGGTGAGCGTCGGGATGGGCAGCCGGATGAGCTTGCCGTCGTTTGACGGCGTCAACCCGAGGTCGGACTCCTGGATCGCGCGCTCGATCGCCCTCATCGAGCCCGGGTCGAACGGCTGCACCGTCAGAAGCCGCGCTTCCGGTGCCCCGATCGACGCGAGGCTCTTCAACGGGGTCGGCGTGCCGTAGTAGTCGATCGTCACGCGGTCGAGGAGCGCCGGCGAAGCGCGACCGGTCCGGATCGAGTTGAACTCGTGATGCGTCGCCTCGATCGACTTGTCCATTCGTCGCTTCGCGTCCGCGAGGAAGTCCTCGATCGCAGCCATGCGTCCTCCTTTCTAGGAGCTCGATACAGAATGAACGGCCATGTTGCGGGCGATCATCCTGTACCGAGCTCCGGAGTCGAGATGATCGTGCCGACGCGCTCGCCCGCCGCCACGCGGCGGATGTTGCCCTGGGCGAGCTCGAAGACGTAGATCGGCAGCCGGTTGTCCATGCACAGCGACAGTGCTGTCGTGTCCATGACCTTGAGGCCACGTTCGATCGCCTCGAGGTGCGTGAGCTCCGGGAGAAACCGCGCGTCGGGGTTCTCGTGGGGGTCGCCGTCGTACACGCCCTCGACGTTGTTCTTGGCCATCAGGATCGCCTGGGCGCCGATCTCGAGGGCCCGCAGGGCCGCGGCGGTGTCCGTCGTGAAGAACGGGTTGCCCGTGCCGGCCGCGAAGATGACGATCCGCCCCTTTTCCAGATGTCGCATCGCCCGGCGACGGATGTAGGGCTCGGCGACCTCGGAGACGGCGATCGCCGACTGCACGCGCGTCTGGACGCCGAGTCGCTCGAGCGCGTCCTGGAGCGTCAAGGCGTTCAAGAGCGTCGCCAGCATCCCCGCGTAGTCGGCCGTCGCGCGATCCATGCCCTCGGCCGCAGCAGCCATCCCGCGGTAGATGTTCCCCGCTCCGACGACGATCGCGAGCTCGGTGCCCGCTTCGTGCACGGCAAGAACCTCCTCGCCGATGGCGACGACCGTCTTGGGGTCTATGCCGTACTGCCGGTCGCCGAGAAGCGCTTCGCCTGAGACCTTGAGGAGCGCACGGCCAAACGGCTTCGGCGCCTCGGTGGAGACGTGCTCGGTCGCCTCTTCCGCGCGTGCCGTCACGACCCGGAGACCGACACCCGCGCGAAGCGGACGACGGAGGCAGTGGCCTCATCGAGCGCCTGCGCGACGCTCTTCGAGGCGTCGTGGATCCAGGCCTGATCGGCGAGAACGCCTCCCGGTGTCGCGGCGAAGAAGCGCTTTCCGAGCATGCCGTCCACGATCTTCTCACGTGCGGCCTCGGGCTTCGACTGCACCTCGTCCGAGTTCACGAAGATGGTGCGCTCGGCGTCGACGGTCGCGGCCGGAACGTCGGCCCGTGTCCCCCACTCCGGCGCCGCGAAGGAGATGTGCATCGCGATCTGACGGGCGAGCTCGGGCGACCCCCCCTGCAGCTCGACCAGGACGCCGATCTTGTTCGCCGGAGGATGGGCGTACGCCGAGACGAGGTTGCCGGCAGGCGCGTCGAAGCGCTCCGCGCCGACGACGACGATGTTCTCGCCGAGCTTTGCGACGAGCGCCACTCGCTCCTCCTCGAAGCGCTCGACTGCGCCCGGTCCCTCGGCGTGCACCGCGCGCAGCACGCGCTCGGCGAATCCCTGAAACTCGTCGTTCTTCGACACCGGCTCCGTCTCGCAGCCGATCCCCGCTATCGAGCCGATGAGCCCTTCGACGATTAAGCCGACGAGACCCTCGGTGGTCGAGCGGCCCGCGCGCTTCCCTGCAGAAGCCATGCCACGCTCGCGGAGGAGCGTCCGGGCGGCCTCGAGGTCGCCATCCGTCTCCTGTAGGGCACGCTTGCAGTCCATCATCCCCGCGCCCGTCCGGTCGCGGAGCTCTTTCACCTGACTGGCGCCAATGGTAGAGCTCACGAGCCCTCTCCCTCGCCGACCGCGGCTGCCGCGGGCGCTCGTTCCGTGGCTGTCGCCACTGGGGCTCCTTCTGCGGCTGTCGCCGTAGGATCCGGCTCGGCCGCCGGAGCCGTCTCGGACGGAGGCTCAGGGCTTGACTCCGCCTGGACACCGCCTCCCGCCTCTTCTGCCTTGGCTGCCTCGAACTCCGCAGGCGTGACCTGCGTCTTCCCGGCCGCGATGCCGTCCGCGACGACCTTCGCGATCAGGTTGGAGGCGCGGATCGCGTCGTCGTTTCCGGGGATGATGAAGTCGGCCTCGTCCGGATCGGCGTTGGTGTCCACCAGGCCGATGATCGGCACCCCGAGCCGGCGCGCCTCGCGTACCGCCAGCTGCTCCTTCTTCAGGTCGATGACGAAGACCGCATCCGGTTGGCGCTTCATGTCGGCGACTCCACCGAGGTTCGACTCGAGCTTCTCGAGCTCGGCCGTGAGCGTGATCCGCTCCTTCGAGGGCAGCAGGTCGAGCTGACCCTCCGTCTGCAGGCGGCGTAGATCGTGGAGGTACGAGATCCGCTCGGAGATCGTGCGCCAGTTGGTCAGAAGGCCACCGAGCCAGCGGTTGGACACGTATGGCATGCCGACACGCGACGCGTGCTCCTGCACGGCCTCCTGTGCCTGCTTCTTGGTGCCTACGAAGAGAATCGTGCCGCGGCGCTCGGCGACGTTGCGCGCAAAGTCGTGCGCTTCCTCGAGCAGCTCGAGCGTCTTCTGGAGGTCGATGATGTAAATGCCTCCGCGCTCGGAGAAGATGAAGCGGCGCATCTTCGGGTTCCAACGTCGCGTCTGGTGGCCGAAGTGGACGCCGGCCTCCAAGAGCTCTCGCATGGTTACGACTGACACAGGATCAGCCCCTTTCCGGTTTTGGTTGACGGTGCTTCGCCGGCGAGCCGAGCGGAACCGCGCTCACAGCGCGGCACCCCCGCCTCGGCTGAATCGCCGGATTGAAGGTCTAGGACGCGGAAGAGTGTAGCCGAGCCTGTTCCAACGCCGCCTCCAAGTCCTCCGGGAGTGGCGACTGGACGTCGATCTGCTCGCCGGTGAACGGATGGCGAAAGCCGAGCCTCCGCGCATGCAGGAACTGCCGTTCCAGACCGAGGTCTCCTCGCACGCCGTACTGAGAATCTCCCGAGACCGGCAGGTCGATCGCCGCGAGATGCACACGGATCTGATGCGTGCGGCCCGTCTCCAGGCGAACGTCGAGAAGCGCGTGCTCGCTCAGGAGCTCGAGAACCTCGAAGTGGGTGACCG
Source organism: Actinomycetota bacterium (assembly GCA_013811645.1). GTDB lineage: Bacteria > Actinomycetota > Thermoleophilia > Gaiellales > Gaiellaceae > GMQP-bins7. Next base: position 4,098 of record JACCUU010000106.1, read on the forward strand.
CATCGCGCGGCTCCTCGGTGTCGAGCGACCGCTTGGTCGGATCGCGACGATCTCTGCCCAGTGGGGCGTCGATGCGACCCGTTCGCGAGCGTGGCACGCTCCGAACAAGCGCGAGATAGCGGCGCTCGAGCTCGCGCCGCCTGATCGCCTCCTGCAATGCAGCGTGCGCTTCCTCGGAGCGCGCGACGACCAAGAGACCCGACGTGTCGCGGTCGAGCCGGTGCACGACGCCGGGCCGCTCTGGATCAGGCCCTCCCGCGGCGCCGAGCGTGAGCAGCTGGCCGGCAAGGGTTCCGGCTCTCGTACCTGCTCCGGGATGCACCACCAGCCCGGCCGGCTTGTCGAGCACGAGAAGATGCTCGTCCTCGTAGACCACGGGAACGGACACGGGCTCCGCCAACAGGCCGGGAGGAGCTCCGGGAAGGTCGGCCTCGACGACCGAGCCCGACTCGAGGCGGAAGCTCTTCGCGCGGATCTCGCCGTCGACCCTCACGGCTCCGTCACTGAGCAGCCTCTCCGCCAGGGAGCGCGTTCCGATCTCCTCGCGACCGGCTAGCGCCTTGTCGAGGCGTGTGCCCGCGTCCTCCTCAGCGACGCTGAAGCGCAGTGTCCCCATCACGCGCCCCGTGCATCTGACTCGGCCGGTCGGCGAGGACGAGCGTTCCGAAGAGCACCGCAACCCCGACGACGATGAACATGTCGGCGAGGTTGAACGCCGGCCACGCATCCAGGTCGAGGAAGTCCGTCACGCGCCCGAGGCGCACACGGTCGACCAGGTTGGCGATGCTGCCGCCGAGCACGAGACCCAGTCCCACGGGCAGCACGGGGTGTCGTCGGCCGGAGCGTGCGAAGAACCAGACCATCAGTCCGACCGCGATCGCCGTGATCGCGATCACGAAGCTCGTCTGGCTTGCGAAGAGCCCGAATGCGATACCCGAGTTCTCGACGTGATGGATGGAGAACGGGCCGATGAGAGCGACGCTTTCACCGACCTCGAGCGTGCGACCCACGACCTGCTTCGTGAGCTGGTCGGCGACGATCGCCGCAGCGGCGACCACGAGGAGCGCCAGCCACTGAGCCGGCCCGGCGGCCAGCGAGCGCTCGGCGGACGAGATCGGCTGGAGCGCGTTTGCCGTCGAGCCGACTCGAACGTCGACCTGCGGTATCTCTCTAGCCGGCTCGCTCACCCGCATACCTCGCCGGCACCCGCGGGCCGGAGCCCCACGCTCATCCGCGCTCCTGCGCGCGCTTGTCGTCGATGCAGAGCGTCGCCCACGGAACCGCCTCCAGGCGCTCCTTCGCGATCGGCTTGCCGCAGACGACGCAGGTGCCATACGTCCCGTTCTCGATCCGCTCGAGTGCTGCCTCGACCTCCTCGATCAGGTGATCGGCGTTCTCCTCGAGGCCTTCGTCGAGCTCACGCATGTACGTCTCGGTCGCGGTGTCCGCGAGCTCACCCGCCCCGGTCGAGAGGTCGCCCGTCTCCTCGGTCACGGAGGTTTCGTGGGTCACGCCCTTCCGTGCGGCTCGAAGCCGCTCGAGCTCGTTCTCGAGCTCGGTGCGGAAGTGGTCGAGATCGAGGCTCACGTTGCCTCCCACGCCGCGAGACGCCGCTCCGCCTCGTCGTTCGTCACGCCGTGGATGAGTACGGACTTGTCCCGGGAGGCATGGCCTCGGCGGATCTCGTTCCGCGCGCGCGAGATCTCGAACGTCTTGGCGAGCAGGTCGACGACGGCTCGGGTCGCCTGCCCGTCCTTCGGCGGAGCGTGGATGCGGATCTTCCAGACCTCGCCGTGCCGACCGACGATCTCGGAGCGAGTGGCTCCGGGGGCAAGAGCCTCGAACACAGCAAAGCTCTGAGCCGCCGGCACGCGCTGGGCGGCGCAATGCTGCGTCCTCAGTCGAGCCAATATGCCTTCATATTGGCCTTCCCTGCGTCCTTGCCTCGCACCACCCAGCACGCACCCTCGACGAGGCCTCACTGTGTTCGAGGCTCTTACGGGCAGCCGCAGGCTGATGGTCGCGCCATCCACGGCCCGAAGGATATCCGCGCGAGCCGGACTGCTACCCGGCGACCCGGCGGATGCCCGGGTCCGTGACCTCCTCGACGGGAGTCGGCTTGACGGCGTGGCCGCCGGACGGTCGTTCGGCGTTCGTCTCGCCGTCGAGTGACTCGAGCGACGTCCGGAGCAGGGCGCGGATCTTGCGGACGTCCTCGTCCAGGCGCTGCTTCTCGGCAGCGGCCTCGCGCGTGACCCGCCGCCCCTCGGCATGGGCCTCCTGCACGATCAGGTCCGATTCACGCCTGGCCTGCTCCTTCATGTCCTGAGCAGCCCGCTCTGCGGCCACGAGGGTCGAGCGCAGGAGGGCTTCCAGCTCGCGATGCTTGGACGCCTCGGTCTCGAGCTCCTCGAGCTGGTCGGCGAGATCGGCACGCTCGCGCCAGACCTCTTCGAAGCTGTCTGCGATCTCCGTGAGAAGCCCGTCGACCGGCTTGCGACGGTACCCGCGGGGGAACGTGCGGCGGAGCTGGACGTGGCGGATCTCGACTGGGGTGAGCGGCATAATGACCTCCTTAGAGGAGTGCCCCGATCAGGTTGGAGACGACCTCGGCCGCAACGAGCAGGACGATGACGCCGACGATCGGGGACAAGTCGAAAGGCCCGAGCATCGGCAGACGCCGAAACAAGCGCAGGTAGGGGACGACGACATCGTTCAGGAACCCTTGCACAGCTGAGGTCGTACGGGAATAAGGAACCCGGATCCAGGACAGAAGGACCCAGGCGAAGATGAGCAGAACGTAGATCCAGACGAACACGCGCACGAAGCTCTGCAGCGACGAAGCGGTGTCGAGAAGTACGCCCATCGAGGCGGGAACGCCCATCAGAAATGCTTTCGCCGCGACGCTTGGGTTTTCCTACGCAGTCCGAGAGATGTTCGGCGTTCGACTTCACACCCCGCGACTTCCGATCTCGCCTCGACACAAAAGGGGTCTGTCGCAGTGAGCGCGACTGGAATCCCCGCTCGGGGATTCCAGTCTTGCGCAGAGAGGCCTACGCCTGGTTGTAGAAACCGCCGCGCTCCAGCGCGCGTGCGCGTTCCTCCGCCGAGAGCTCGACGTCCCGCGGCGTGAGCAGGAAGACCTTGTCCGCGACCCGCTGCATGCTCCCCTCGAGCGCGTACGTGAGACCGCTCGCGA
>JACCUU010000037.1 GCA_013811645.1 Actinomycetota bacterium
ACCGTTCTCGTTACGGGAGGCTGCAACGAGGCGCGGGGCGCGGCTATTCCCCGAAGGGCGCGGCCTCGCGGAAGCCGGCCTTCGAGAGCACGGCGAGAATCTCGTCCTTCGACGTGCGCTCCTCGTCGAAGGACAGCGTCACGTCACCGACGAGATTGGCGCTTGCGGACTCGAGACCCTCGAAGCCCTCGAGCGCCACCGCGAGCCTGCCGACGCAGCGCTCGCAGCGGATCCCGCTGACGTGGAGCGTTTCCGTCACGGTCGACATCGGGGCGATCGTACCCGGCTACCTCGTTGCCTTGCCCTTCACGCCGTGAACCGGCCGCCCGGCTGCCTCCCAGGCGTAATACGAGGCGCTCGGGCCGTACGAGATCTCGTAGGGGACGATCCTCGGGTTGCGTTTGACCTCCATCGCACGTTGTGCGTGCCAGAGGAGATTCGGGTCGTCGCGCTCTTCCCAGACGAGAACGAGGTGCGCGGCCGTCATGAAGTCGGCGACGAACGGACACGCAGGGGCCGGGCACGGGAACGGGTCGGTGCGCACGCAGAACCACCCGCTGTGATCGCCGCTGTCGTTCTCGTCCCACAGCGTCTCGTCGGACTCAAGGTCCAAATCGGAGAGGACAGCGGCACCGCGCCGGGGCTCCGGTTCCACAGTGGCCAGAATAGCCATGTGACCGAGACACCCTCCCGCGATGTCGCGATCGTCCTCTCCGGCGGCGGGATCAACGGCGTCCTGCTCGAGCTCGGCTTTCTCGAGCGCCTGCGCGAGAGCCCGCTCTGGCCGCAGGTGGGATGGATCTACGGGACGTCGGCGGGCGCGCTCTCGGGTGCGATGGCCGCCCTCGACCGACTGGACGACCTCGAGGAGCTCGCGCTGGGACTGCAACCCGATGACGTCTTCCGGCCGCGTCGGGTCTGGCAGTTTCCGGGTGGCCTGCACGACTACACGCTTCCCCAGACGATCGCCGAGCGCGTCGACGGCGGCGATGACCTGGGATCGGCGTTGGTGGCGTCAGAGATCGAGCTCGTCGTCATCGCAACGGACGTGAGCGTCCCGCTCGACGAAGACGGCTCGCGTCATTTCGAGCTCGTCTATGCAGCAGGCTCCACCTCCGCAGAGACGATGGGGAAGGCGATCCTGGCCTCGGCCGCAGTGAGCGGGCTCGTCCTTCCCGTCAGCATCGAGGGAGTCATCGCCACCGACGGGGGTTGGGTCCGCAACTTTTCGGTCGCGCACGCGTACCGAAACGCAGAGGTGCGGGCGATCGTGGGATTTCGCTACGTCGCGAGCTACCGGCCGACCGACACCGCATTTCTGGAGAGACTGCGCGAACGCCTCGAGCGCTTCAGAGCCGTTCCGCCCGTGCGTGCGCTGCTCGCGGAAGTTCGGCTCGCCGAGGAACGCGCGGCGCGCGGGGAGCCTGCTCACTATGCGGAGATGATCGTACGGCTGATGCGGGTTGCAATCGCGCGCAACACCGTGCTCGAAGAGCGTCTCGCGGCCGAAAGAGACACGTCGGTCGCAGAGCTGCAGAGGCTGCGGGACGAGGTGATCTCGGCAGCGGTCGACGCGGCGCCGACGCGCAGACAGAGGGCACTACGCTCCGAGCTCGAGGCGATCTTCGCGACCGCGCAGTTCCCGTTCCGGCACGACCGCCACGTTCCGAGCCTGATCGTGCGAGCAACGCCCGGAGACGACGGACTCGACCCCACTTTCCGCGGAGACGAGCCGTGGCCGGAAGGCCGCAAGCACGCCCTGATCGCGCGCGGCTACGAGCTCACCGACGACGCGCTGGCCGCCGACCCCAACTTTCCCGCTTCAGGGATTGTCGCGCGCTAGCGGATTTCGGTCTTGCGCTAACGGGCGGAGGGGGGCTGCCGCCCGAGCGTGACGGTCACGCTCGTTTTCTTGGCGCCGCGGTAGATCCGGAGCTTGATCTTGTCGCCGGGCTTGTGGGCGGCGATCGCATCGCGCAGCTCCTCGATCGAGGAGATCGGCTCACCGTCAGCGGCCACGATGATGTCTCCTCCGAGGTCGTACGTCTCGCCCGCGACGACGACTCGCGTTTCGCCGGCGTCGAGACCGGCCTTGTCGGCACCGCTGGCAGCGCGGACTTCCTCGACGAGCACCCCTGCTTCGACGGGAAGGTTGTACGTCTCCGCCAGATCGGGCGTGACTGCGTGTCCGGCAATGCCCAGATACGCGTGCTCGACCCGACCGCTCTGCAGGATCTGCGCGACGACGTCCTCGACCGTGTTCGAAGGAACGGAAAAGCCGATACCGACGTTCCCGCCCGTGCTGATGCCACCTGTCTCGATCTGCGTGTTGACGCCGATCACCTCGCCGCGGCTGTTGAGGAGGGGCCCGCCGGAGTTCCCCCGGTTGATGGGAGCGTCGGTCTGGATGACGTGGTCGATCGTAAAATCGTTGGGCGCCGTGATCAGCCGTTGAAGCGCGCTCACGATGCCGGCGGTCGCAGTGCGGTCGAGACCGAACGGATTGCCGATGGCGACGACCGGGTCACCGACTCGCACCAGGTCGGAGTCGCCGAGCGGAAGCGGAGTGAGAGCGCTGGCGCTCGACTCGACCTGCAGCACGGCGAGATCCGTCGAGGGATCGACGCCGACGAGCTCCGCCTCCACCGTGTCACGGTTCGAGAAGCTCACGCGGATCTCCTCGGCGTCCTCGACCACGTGGAAGTTGGTGACGATATGCCCTGCCTTGTCGACCACGAATCCGGAGCCGAGAGCAGAGGGAGGGATGTCGCCGGAGAAGGCGTCCGTGGTTCCGCTCGTCGACGCGATCTGGACGACGCCGGGCGCGGCACGCTCGTAGATCTCGTTCACGCTCATCGCATCTGCGGACGGCGCGGCGAGCGTGCTCGGGGGCGGAGTCGTCTCCGTTACGACGGTTGTCGTCGAGCCTTCGAGCCCCCCGAGCACTGCGACCGCGCCC
>JACCUU010000051.1 GCA_013811645.1 Actinomycetota bacterium
CCTCCGAAGAGGTGGTGCGGGCAACGATCCTACGTCTCGTGAACGGCTTCGACCGTGGCACATCCGGTATGAGGCCATTGATCGCGTATCGACTCGTCGAGGTCCTGAACAACGGCGCTCATCCGCCCGTCGCGATGCTCGGCTCGGTCGGGATGGCCGACATCGCGCAGATGGCTGAGCTGGCCCACGGCGTGCTCGGCGATCTCACGCTGGCTCCGAAGGACGCGATCTCGCTCGTCGACAACGACGCGTTCTCGACGGCCCTGGCGGCACTCGCGATCCATGGCTACGGCCGCCTGCTCGACGCCTTCGACGCTGCCGGCGCGCTCGATCTAGAAGCGTTCGCGGCCAACCTCACCATCCTCCACGCCGCGGTCGGGCGCGAGCATCCGTACCCGGGCCTGCAGGCGACGATCGCGAGTCTCCGTGGCCTTCTCGAGGGCAGCTACCTCTGGGACGAGAACGCCGCCCGAAATCTCCAGGATCCGCTCAGCTTTCGCTGCCTTCCGCAGGTGCACGGCGCCGCGCGCGAGGCACTCGCCTACTCAGAGAAACAGCTCGCAATCGAGCTCAACGGCTCACAGGAGAACCCGCTCGTGGTGCTCGAGGAGTCCCGGATCGTCTCGGTCGGCAACTTCGACCCGCTCGTGCTCGCCAGTGCGCTCGACTTCCTCCGCATCGCCCTCGCGCCCGTCGTCACCGCGTCCTGTGAACGGCTGATCAAGCTCATGCAGAGGCCCTTCTCCGGCTTGCCCGAGGGGTTGGCGCGCGCGCCGGCAGCGGCACCGACGCCGTTTCCGCAGCTCTCGTACATCGCAGCCGCGCTGACCGGCGAGGCACGACTGCTCGCCCAGCCGGTGTCGTTCGAGCTGCCCACGACCACGATCGCGGAGGGCATCGAGGATCGGATGACCTTCGCGCCCCTGTCCGCCCGCCGGCTGGCGGAGATGGTTGCCCTCGCCGAGCGCGTGGTCGCGCTCGAGCTGATCGTGGCGGTGCGAGCGATCGAGCTCCGTGCCCCGGAGCGCCTCGGTGCCGGCACGGCGACGATCGCCGCGCAGGTTCGAGAGCGGCTCGGAGTGCGAGGCACCGCCGGAGGGAGGATCGACGTGGAGCCGATCGTCGAGCTCGTGCGGAGCGGTGCACTGGCGCCGGAGGCGATCGGCACGTGACGAATTCGGATGGAGCCCACGGTCGCGAGACCCTCGACCCGGTGACGCTCGAGGTCATCCGGCACGGCCTCGTGGCGGCCGCGGAGCAGATGGCGACGTCGATCGAGCGCTCCGCACACTCCCAGGTGATCCGGGAGATGCTCGACTACTCGACCGCGGTGTTCGACGCCGAGGGAGGCATCGTCGCGCAGTCGACCCGCATCCCCATGCACCTGAACTCGATGACGCGCGCATTGAAGACGATCATCGGCCGCTTCCCCCTGGCCGACTGGCAGCGAGGGGACGTGTACTGCACGAACGACCCGTATTCGGGCGGGCAGCATCTCCCCGACATCCAGACCTTCTCGCCGGTCGTCGTCGACGACGTGCCGATCGTGATCGCCGGCACGCTCGGCCACCATCTCGACGTCGGCGGGCGGGCGGCAGCGAGCTACGGAGCAGACGCGACGGAGATCTACCAAGAGGGCTTTCGCATCCCGCCCTGCCGGATCGTCACGGCGGGTGAGCCGAACGAGCTCTTCCTCCCGCTCTTCGAGAGCAACATCCGTGTCCCGCTGAAGACGGTCAGCGACCTGCGCGCGCAGATCGCAGCCCTTTCCATCGGCTCGGGCGAGGTGATCCGGCTCGCCGAGCGTTACGGCGCCGAGGTGGTGCTGGCCGCCACACGGGCGCTGATCGCCTCCTCCGAACGGCGGATGCGAGGGGCGGTCTCGAAGCTGCCCGAAGGCCGGTTCGAGGCCGAGGACATGGTCGACGGGGACGGGCTCGACGACGAGCCGCTGCTAGTGCGCGTGGCGGTCGAAAGGCACGGCGACTCCCTGCACGTCGACTTCGGCGGTACGGCTTCCCAGACCCGGGGGCCGATCAACTGCCCGATTGCATCGACCGAATCCGCCGTCTACTACGCGGTCACCGCGATCCTCGATCCCGGCATCGCCCCGAACCACGGCAGCTATCTCCCGATCGAGGTGGTCGCGCCCTACGGGAGCGTGCTCAACCCCAAGCCTCCCGCGCCCGTTGTCGGCCGAAACGTGCTCACGCACCGCGTCGCGACGGTGGTCATGGCGGCGCTCGGCGAGGCAGTTCCCGAGCGAGCCATTGCTCCCTACTACGGCAACTCGAATGTCTACGTGCTGTCAACTTACGACGACGAAGGCCGCGCGAACGTGCAGTTCGAGATCGAGGTGGGCGGCTGGGGCGGGCGGCCGGGTCTCGACGGCCCGGACTGTCTCTCGGCCGGCGTCCACAACCTCGCCAACAACCCGATCGAGCTCGTCGAGAACGAGTTCCCGCTGAGGATCATCCGGTACCGCCTTCGCCAGGACTCGGGCGGCCCCGGGCGCTTCCGAGGAGGCCTGGGCGCCGAGCGCACGTTCGAGCTGCTCGCCGACTGCGAGCTCTCGACACAGTTCGACCGGGTCAAGTTCCCCCCGCCCGGGCTCCACGGCGGGAGCGCCGGAGCCGCGGCGAGGATCCTCGTCGAACGCGACGGCGAGATCACCGAGCTTCCTGGCAAGTCGAGCGGAGTCCGGCTGTCGCGCGGCGACCGCGTCACGGTTCTGACC
>JACCUU010000154.1 GCA_013811645.1 Actinomycetota bacterium
GCTCGCGGACATCGCGAAGAAAGAAGGAACGTCCGTCGACGGTCTCGTTCAGGCGATGGTCGACGCGGCAAGGAAGGAGCTCGACGCAGCGGTTGCGGCCGGTCGCCTGACCGAAGAGCGCGCCGACATGATCGAGCAGAACCTCGAAGAGCGCACGACGGATCTCGTCAACGGCGAGCTTCGTCGAAGCCGGTTTGGGGCAGATCGAGGCTTTGGCCGCCCCCACGGCGACTCGCCGCCGTTCGGCGGCCCCCGCTCCTGACTTCCGCCCACCCATGTGGAGGATGGTATCCCCGCACGGGTGGCGTACCTCGTTCGAGGGATTGCATCCCCCGAACGTGTGACTAAAGAGAGGAGTGGGGAGAGGGAAGGGGACCGCGCGCTCGCCTTCGGGCGGGCGCGCGGCATTTCTCTCCCTGCCGTGCTACCGGGTCACGCCGCGAGATCGTCGCCCTCGAACGCCCGGACGGCGAAGCGAATCGCCTCGGGAATCGGTACGGGCTTTCGCTCGCCGAGATCCACCAAGACGACCGTGAGCTCGGCCGTGACCATCAACTCCTCCTCGGGAAGGAGATAGGCGGCGCACTGGTACGTCATGCTCGTCGTGCCAATGCGGCTGACTCGCACGAACGCTTCGATCAGATCGTCGAAGCGCGCGGGAGCGTGGTACTCGACCTGCAAGGCGCGCATGACCAAGTCGCCGCCTTCCTGCGAGAACGGCGCCTTCGCGAGATGACGGTGGTATTCGGTACGGGCGTGATCGAAGTAGGGGAGGTAGCGGCCGTAGTAGACGATGCCCTGCGCGTCCGTGTCCGAGAACCAGACGCGGGCCAGGGCCGAGTATTTGAACGGTGGCCTGCGATCGGTTACGCGTCCGAGCTCGGCCCGATCGCCGGGATTAGGCACGGATGAGCGCGAGAACCTCGTCACGTTTTTCCTCCATCAAGCTCTGATCGAGTGCTTCCAGGTTGAGCCGCAGCAGCGGCTCGGTGTTCGAGGGCCGCACGTTGAAGTGCCATTCGTCGAAGTCGACCGACAGCCCGTCGAGATGCGAGACGAAGCCCCCTTCCGCGAAGTAGCGCTCTTTCAGCTCCTGGAGCTTCAGTGGGACGTCCGCGACGGGAGTGTTGATCTCGCCCGTGAGGAAGAAGCGCTCACGGAAAGGCGCGAGGAGCTCCGACAGCGTCTTCCCCCGGCGTGAGAGGAGATCGACCATGAGCAGGAAGGGAACGACCCCCGAATCTGCCTGGGAGAAGTCCCGGAAGTAGTAATGCGCCGAGACCTCCCCGCCGAAAGCCGCGCCCTCCTTGCGCATGCGCTGCTTGATGAACGCGTGCCCCACGCGATTGACGAGCGGGATGCCACCGGCGCGCTCGATCGTCTCGGGCACGGCCCGGCTCGCGCGGACGTCGTAGATGACTTTCGCGCCCGGCTCGCGCTCGAGCACGCTCTCGGCGAGCAGTGCGGTGACGAAATCTCCGGGAACGAACTGACCGGTATCGTCGACGAAGAAGCAGCGGTCCGCGTCTCCGTCGTAGGCGACCCCGAGCGCAGCACCTTCCTCCAGCGTCTTCGCGACGATGAACTCGCGGTTCTCCGGGAGAAGCGGATTCGGTTCGTGGTTCGGAAACGTCCCGTCCGGCTCGAAGAAGCAGCGAACGACGTCGAGCTGCGGAAGCCGTTCGAGCACCGGCGGAAGCATCGCTCCGGCCATGCCGTTGGCGGCGTCGACGACCACTCGGAGCGGGCGAATCGACTCCGGGGCGACGAAGGACAGCACCTTCTCCACGAAGCCCGGCCACACATCCTCCTCGCGCACGGCGCCGCGTCTCTGCACGTGGCCGAACCCTTCGAGGGCACGGGCGCGGATCTCCGCCAAACCGGAGTCGCCGCCGACCGGCAGCGCGCCCCGACGCACGATCTTCATTCCCGTGTACTCCTTCGGGTTGTGCGACGCCGTGATGCAAGCCCCGCCGTCGAGACCGAGCTCGACGACCGCGAAGTAGACCATCTCCGTGCCGACGAGACCGATGTCGAGCACATCCGCCCCGGCGTCAGCGGCGCCCTCGACGAACGCGGCAGCCATCGCGGGAGAGGACAGACGCATGTCCCGGCCGACGGCGATCGCACGAGGCTCGAAGTGCTCGACGTACGCACGACCGACGAGGTATGCGCCGTCCTCGTCGAGCTCGTCGCGATAGAGCCCACGAATGTCGTACGCCTTGAAGACGGCGGGATCGAGCACAGGAGGATGCTAGTGCCGTGAACCGGAGCGTCCGCGGAATGACCGCCGCCCCCGCTTTCGTTTCTACACTTACGTCATGGAACGAAAGCTCGCCACCGTCCTGTTCATCGATCTCGTGAACTCCACAGGTCTGGTCACCGGCTCGGATCCGGAGGTCGTTCGGCGCCGTGTGAACCTGTTCTTCGACAAGGTCTCCCATTGCGTCACGCTGCACGGGGGGATCGTGGAGAAGTTCGCGGGCGACGCGGTGCTGGCGGCGTTCGGCGTCCCGCAGGCGCACGAGGACGATGCCGAGCGAGCCGCCCGCGCCTCGCTCGCAATGCTCCACGCCGTTGGAGACCTGGGGCTCGAGGCGAGGATCGGCATCGAGGCCGGCGAGCTCGTCGTCGAGGACTCCGAGTCCACCTTCGCCACCGGCGAGGCCGTGAACCTGGCGGCGCGCCTGCAGCAGGCAGCGAGACCGGGCGAGATCCTCATCGGGCCGACCGCGTACCGCCTCGCAGGAGCAAGCCTGGTAGTCGAGGATGCCGGCCCGCTCGAGCTGAAGGGTATGAGTTCTGCGCTGCGGGCCTGGCGTCTAGTAGACGCGGTCGACGGTCCCGCGCGGTCGAAGGGGCCGCGCGCTCCGCTCGTCGGGCGCGAGGCCGAGCTCGAGCTCCTCGAGAACACCTTCGCGCGCACCGTGCGCGACGGGCGCGCGCACCTGTTCACCATCTTCGGCGAACCGGGAGTCGGAAAGAGCCGCCTAGCCCGGGAGTTCGTGGACGGACTCGAGCGCGCCAGCGTCCTCTCCGGACGCTGCCTCCCCTACGGCGAGGGCGTGACCTACTGGCCGCTCGCCGAGATGATCAAGGCTGCAGCGGGAATCTCGGACGACGACCCGCTCGAGGAGGCATTCGCGAAGCTCCGCGAGTGCTGCGAGGAAGAGACCGTCGCCGACGTCCTCGGCCTCGCCTCCGGAATGCTCGAAGCGCTCGAGGGCGAGCGGAGCTCGCAGGAGATTGCCTGGGCCGCGCGCGAGGTCATGGTGACGCTCGCCGAGGTGCAACCGCTCGTGCTGTTCTTCGAGGACATCCACTGGGCCGAGGAGCCCCTACTTGAGCTGATAGAGCATCTCGCCGACTGGGTGCGCGCGCCGCTCCTCGTCATCTGCCTCGCACGACCCGAGCTCCTCGACCAGCGGCCGAACTGGGGTGGGGGACGGGTACGTTCGACCGCGATCGAGCTCGAGCCGCTGTCGGAAGAGGAGAGCGCGCTCCTCGTCGAGAAGCTTCTGTCCCAGCTCGCAGGAGCATCGGGCGAGCCGATGAGAGCGCCGTCCAAGGAAGTGCTGGAGCGTGCGGAGGGCAACCCCTTGTTCGTCGAGGAGACGATTCGCATGCTCGTGGAGAGCGGGGCGGGAAACGGCGAGCCGGATCGGATACCGGACACGCTGCAGGCGCTGATCGCCGCACGCATCGACCATCTACCGCCGGCCGGCAAACGGCTGCTACAGCGCGCTTCGGTCGTCGGTCGGGTGTTCTGGAAGGGCGCACTCGAGCACCTCTCGCCGGATGTCGAGGACATCGAGGCGTTGCTCGAAGACCTTCAACAGCGGGAGTTCGTCTTGCGTGAGCCGCGCTCCTCGATCTCGGGCGAACCTGCCTACCGCTTCAAGCACCTCCTCATCCGCGAAGTCGCCTATACGGGGCTAGCGAAGCTCGCCCGCGCGCAATATCACGCTCGCTTCGCCGAATGGCTCGCCGATCGAACCGGCGAGGAGCTCCTCGAGATTCGCGCCTACCACCTCGATCAGGCCGTCGAATTCCTGACCGAGCTCGAGGGCGCGCCACCCGAGGAGCTCGCGCAAGAGGCGGGAAGCGCTCTCGTGAAAGCCGCGAAACGGGCAATCGCACGTGAGGCGTACCCGACCGCCCGCAGGCTTGGGCTCCGCGCGCTCGAGCTTCGTCCGACGCTCGGAGCTCGCTATGTCGCGGCGCGAGCGGCCTGGCGCCTGCAGGACTGGGCGGCCGTCGAGGTGGAGATGGCGAAGGTCCGGGATCAGGCGCATGAGCAGGAAGAGCCGGTGATCGAGGCGCTTGCGCTCACGGCGCTCGGGGAGGCCATGCTCAAGCGGAACGGTGACTGCACGGAGGCGAAGGCGATCGTCGACAACGCCCTCGAGCTCTTGACGGGAAAGGATGACCCAGTTGCCCATTTCGACGCCCTCACCGTCCGGGCGACGGCCGCCGGCTGGCTCGGCGAGATGGAGGACACCGTCCGGTACATGGAGCGGGCGTACGTGATCGCGCTCGATGCCGGCCGCAAGGATCTGCAGACGCTCGCGGCGCAGGCGCTCGCCCAGACACACATTCTGCGACTCGAGCTGGACGAGGCAGAGTTGCTGCTCACACGCGCTCTCGAGCTCGCGGGTGAGAGCGGGAGCGTGCGCGCGCGGGTAGGCGCCACCCTCTCGTACGGCTGGTTCTTGACCCTGAAAGGGGAGCTCGACGCTGCAGAGACGCTCTTCGAGGAGGTACGTGCAAGCTCGGTTGAGCTCGGTGTCGAGCCTGCGGTCGCAGCCGCTCTCGCGAAGCTGGGTTGGATCGCTCGCTTGAAGGGGGACCTGAAGCGCGCCGAGAAGCTCATGCGAGAGGCGGTCCGGATCACGGAGACTCGCGGCGATCTCGGCGTGCTCCCCGACCAGCAGGCGGCGCTCGCCGAGACGCTGGCCGATCTCGGGAAGGTCGACGAGGCCGAGCGGCTTGCCCTCGAAGCTCGATCGAATGCCGGAGTACGAGACACGAGCGCAACTGTCGCGGCGGCGACGGCGCTTGCCGCCGTACGGGCGGCACAGGGTCGCGGGGACGAGGCGGAGGTGCTCCTCGATGCAGCTCTCGAGGTCGCGCGCGAGGGTGACTTCAAGGTGTTCGAGCTCGAGCCGCTCACGCGCATGATCGACCTCCAGCGCACGGCCGGGCAAGACGGCGATGCGACCGTCTACGAAGCGCGCTTGGCCGAGCTCACGCCGATGCCTTCGAGCACCGCACGGATCGCCTGACTCGACCGCTCGTCCGGCGACTCGGAGATCACCGTCGCCTGACGGTCGAACGCGTCGAGCGCGTCACGCAGCGGATCAGCGCGCAGCGTCCCTTCGCCGTACGGAAGGTGCTTCGTCTCATTGCGATTCGCGAAGGCGATGTCCGAGAAGTGGATGTGAAACGGCGCTTCGGGCTCGAGAACCGCGTCGACCGCGCGAAGCGCCTCTGTGAACGCCTCAGCGGCGAGAAATGCGCCGTCGCTCGTCGCGTGCATGTGCGCGAAGTCGAGTACCGGTCGCACCCAGGCCGTCCGTCGCGAGATCTCGATGACGTCGTCGAGCGAACCGAGATCGCGCACGCGCCCCATCACCTCGACGCCGAACGTCACCGCGCGATCCTTGCCTTCGAGCCGTTCCCGAAGCGTCCCGAGCTGTTCGACGACCGCGTCGAGCGCGTCCTCCCGGCTTCGGCCGAGTAGGAATCCCGGGTGGAAGACCACAAGCTCGGCCCCGCAGGCCATGGCGATCCCGGCGCTTCGGTCGAGCGCTCCCACCGCCGAGGTGAACTTGCGCCCGCTCGCCTCCAGGTGACCCATGAAGCCGAAGAGCGGCGCATGCACCGAGAGCGCGATGTCGTGCTCTCGGGCGAGCTCACCGAGTCGCTCCGCGAACGGATAGTCCATCCAGAAGCCGCTCTCGAAGTCGATCTCGCACGCGGTGTAGCCGCGTGCGAGGAGGATGTCGAGCGCCTCCTCGGGTGACTCGCGCGAGGGAAAGCGAGCCGGGCCGACGCGGATCCTCGTGGACACGCCTTCATGCTAGTGGTCGATGTGATTGGCTCTCGGGCGTGAAGGCCACGATGCTCCTTGCCGACTACGCGGTCGTCTCGGACGGCAAGCTCACGATCGTCGGGGGAGGCTGGTCGCAAACGGGTCCCGAGCCCGCGTCCTTCGGCATCGGCCTGCTGATCCAGGTGCCGTGGGATCAGGCGAACACGTTGCACGTGTTCGCGGTGGAGCTCGTCGACTCGGACGGGGCGGAGGTCGTTCTCGAGACTGACGACGAGGACAACGAGCAGTCGGTCGCGTTCGGAGGGGAGTTCGAGGTCGGGCGGCCCCCCGGTCTCAAGCCCGGAACGCCTCTCGACTTCCCGGTGGCGGTGAATTCGACGCCGCTTCCGCTCGAGCCCGGACGCTACGAGTGGCGCCTGACGATCGACGACAAGTCCCGCGAGGACTGGACACTTCCCTTCACGATGCGGGGTGAGGAGGTCTAACGAGGCTAGGGGCGTCATTCCGTCCGACCACCTGCGTACGCTCGAAACGTGTCCAGAGAGCCCTCTCGTATCGATCTGCTCGAGCTCGACATCGACCTTCGCATCTCGGATCTCTGGCGCGAGGCGGTCGACGTGTCCGAATGGAATCTCGAGGTCGTTGCCGCGTTCATCCGCGCGGCGTACGGCAAGGGCTACTGCGATGCGCTGACCGAGGAACTCCCCGGTGAGCTCTGCATGGAGCACGGCTACCGTCTGCCGGAACGCCACGCTCCGACGTCTGCCTGGTCCGAGCGCGACGCCGCGTAAGCGCTTGTTCACCGGGTTTCGCCTCCGCTCGGGCTAGACTTCTCTCGTGGCACGCACGGCCAGTCCTGCGCGGCTCGTGATCGCCCTCTCGGTGGCAGCGGTCCTCGCCGTTTTCCTCTTGTACACGTCGATCGCCGGGGGCGGGAACCCATCGCTCGCTCCGAGTGAGCTCGCTGGCCGATCCGGCGACGTCCAGCTCGCCGGGCTCGTCGTCGGCCCGGTGGCAGGGGATGCTCACGCCGGCGGCTTGACGTTCCTTCTTCGTGACATCGGCAAGAAATCGGGAAAGGCTGTGTCGGTCCGGTATGCGGGGTCGGTGCCGGACCTGTTCAAGGTCGGACGTCACATCGTGGTCGACGGCCGGCTGCGGAACGGGACCTTCGTCGCCGAGCCGGGCTCGATGATCACGAAGTGCCCTTCGAAGTACGCGCCCAAGCAGAGCGGCGACCCCGCGTAATACGGCATGGCCGAGCTCGGTCGCGCTGCCCTCGTCGTCAGCCTCGGTCTGTGCGTCTACGCGCTCGTCGCCGGTGCTGTTGCTGCGCACCTCGGTCGCCGGCGGCTCGCGCTCTCCGCGCAGAATGCCTTGCTCGCCGCCTTCGGCTCCACGCTCGTCGCTTCCGCGGTCCTGCTCTCCGCGTTGCTTCGCAACGACTTCTCGTTCACGTACGTCGCGAGCACGACGAGCGAAGCGCTGCCGACCGCCTACACGATCTCGGCCTTCTGGGGAGGGCAGGAAGGCTCGCTCCTCCTCTGGCTCCTGGTTCTCACCGGTTTCGCCGCTGCCGCGGTCCGATTGAACCGAGGCTGGGCGCGTGACCTGATCGTCTGGGTCGTGCCGGTCTTCGGCGCAGTTGCGACGTTCTTCGCCTTTCTTCTCGTCGCCGTCGCGAACCCGTTCGCGACCCAGGCAGCGCCCGTGGACGGCCTCGGGATGACTCCGAGCCTGCAGAACCCCTACATGCTCGCCCATCCTCCACTTCTCTATCTGGGCTACGTGGGCCTCACCGTGCCGTTTGCGTTTGCCATGGGAGCGCTGATCTCCGGCCGCACCGACGAGCGCTGGCTCGTCGCGACGCGACGCTGGACGCTCGTGGCCTGGACTGCGCTCGGCATCGGCCAGCTGCTGGGCGCGCACTGGGCGTACGAGGAGGTCGGCTGGGGGGGCTACTACGCCTGGGATCCGGTCGAGAACGCGGCCCTCATGCCCTGGCTGGCGGCCACGGCGTTCCTGCACTCGGTGATGATCCAAGAGAAGCGCGGAATGCTCCGCATCTGGAACGTGCTCCTCGTTCTCCTCGCGTTCTCCCTCTCGCTCTTCGGCACCTTCTTGACGCGATCGGGAGTCGTCAACTCGATCCATTCGTTCACGCAGAGCTCGATCGGACCGTGGTTTCTCGCATTCATCGGCGTTGTCGTTACGGTCTCGCTCTCGCTCGTGTTCTGGCGCCTTCCGAAGCTCCGGTCACCGACGCGGCTCGAGTCTCCCATCTCGCGCGAGGCCGCGTTCCTCTACAACAACCTGCTCCTGCTCGCCCTCTGCCTGACGATCTTCTGGGGTGTCGTCTATCCGCTCCTCTCCGAGGCCATACGGGGCGAGGCGGTCGTGCTCGGGCGCGAGTACTACGACTTCTTCCTGCGCGCCTTCGGGTTACCGCTCCTCTTGCTCATGGGGATCGGGCCGCTCATCGCCTGGCGGCGAGCTTCGCTCCGAAGTCTCCTGACGACGTTCCGCTGGCCGACCGGCGTGGCGCTCGTGACCGGCGTCTTCCTCCTGGCACTCGGCGCCGGAAGCTCGGTTCCCGGGTTGATCGCCTACACGTTCGCGGCATTTGTCATAGCTACGATCATCCTCGAGTTCACGCGCGGCACCAGAGCACGTAAGGCGCTCGGAGCGACATCGTGGCCGGGTGCATTCTCATCTCTGATCTCGCGGAACCGTCGGCGCTATGGCGGCTACGTCGTCCATGCGGCGATCGTGCTGCTGGCGATCGGAGTCGCGGGGTCGAGCGCTTTCGACACCGTGGCCGAGGCGAAGCTCGAGCGCGGACAGTCCATGGAGGTCGGCGACTATCGGCTCGAGTACCGAACGCTGGACGAGCGCATTGCCGCGAACGCGACCGAGATTCGCGCCGAGCTCGCGGTGAGTCGCGGCGATCGCGATCTGGGAACCCTCGAGGCCGGAAAGAACGCGTACACGATCGAAGACCAGGTATCGAACGAGGTCGGGATCCGTAGCGATCCACTGACAGGCGAGGACCTGTTCGTTATCGCCGAGCAGATCGACGCGGATGGGACGGTGTACTTCCGCGTCTTCGTGAAGCCGCTCGTGAATCTGATCTGGATCGCCGGGCTCGTCTTCCTCCTCGGTGCCCTCATCACCCTGTGGCCGGACGCACGGGAGCAGCGCCGCCTCGTCGAGAGAACGCGGGAGATCGGCGTTCCCGCGACGCGTTGACGCTGGCCTTGGTTTTCGCTGCGCTGCTCGCGGCGGCCTGTGTGGTCGCCGTGGCTCTCCCGTTTCTCAGAGAGCCTGAGCCCGTGTCCGACGCGCTCGACGAGCTCGACGCCGGTGAGCGACGTCGCCTGGAGCTATTCGAGGCGCGCGACCGAGCGCTCGCTGGTCTCAAGGAGCTCGAGTTCGATCATCGAACCGGGACGGTCTCCGACGACGACTACCGAGCGCTCGTAGGTCCACTTCGTCGCGAAGCTGCGGGCGCGCTGCAGGAGCTCGAGCGGGAGGGCACGGAACAGGCTGCCGATGAGGTCGACGGGGAGGGACGTCCGACCGGCGAGCGAATCTCATGAGCATGCGACGACTCCCCGTCGTCCTTGGCCTTGCGCTCGCGCTGGTCTTCGCCGCATCCGCGGCCGGTCAGGATCCTGGGACCGAGAAGGCGCAGGTCGATCAGCGCATCGCCGAACTGCAGGCCGAGATCTCGGCGGCCAAGGAGCATGAGGGTGTCCTGACGTCTCAGCTGGGTGCCGTCCTCACCGAGCTTCAGGCGGCGCAGTCAGCCGTGGCGCAGGCCGAAGGAAGCTTGAGCCTTCTCGAGGCAGAGCTCGCTTCGGAGCAAAGCCGGCTCGAACGTCTCACCGTCCTCCTGGAGAGGCAGACGCGCCGCTTGCGGCGACTCGAGAAGGAGTACCGCCGCGCGGTCGTGATCTTGGAGGCTCGAGTCCGTGCGATCTACATCGAGGAGGAGCCGGACACGCTCTCGGTGCTGGTCTCGGCGACGACGTTCGGCGATCTGATCGACGGCTACGAGTTCGTGAGCCGGATCGGGCTCCAGGATCAACGGATCGTAGGTCAGGTGGAGGCGGCCAAGAGACGGGCAGCTGAGGAGCGTCGCGCGACAGAGCGCACCCAGCGCCTGACAGCAGCAACGGTTTCGGTGATCGCAGCCAGAACGGACGAGGCCCGGGGCCTTCGCAACACGCTGGCGTCGAACCGTGACACGCTCGCGTCGGCACGCCGGCTCAAGCAGAGCGCTCTCGCGACTTCGCGTGAGAACCGGGAGGAGTACCTGCAGGAGGTCGACGCGCTCGCTGCGCAGAGTGCGTCGCTGGCTGCTGCGATCCGGGACGCTCAAGCGAGAGCGGGTTCGACCGGAACCGGCACGCCCTCTTCGTCAGGGCTCATCTGGCCGGTGAACGGGACGGTCGTCAGCGTCTTCGGATGGCGTTGGGGAAGGATGCACGAGGGAATCGACATCTCCGCCTCGTCCGGAACACCGATCTGGGCTGCCGCGGCCGGAACCGTCATCCACGCGGGCTGGCTCGGCGGGTACGGCAATCTTGTCGTCGTCGACCACGGAGACGGCCTCGCGACCGCGTACGCGCATGCGTCCGCCATTCTCGTCGGCGTCGGGCAGCTGGTCTCGCAGGGGGAGACCGTGTCGCTCGTCGGCTCCACGGGTAACTCCTCAGGCCCGCACCTGCACTTCGAGGTGCGTGTGAACGGCGTCGCCGTCGACCCACTGCTCTATCTCTAGGCGGCAGCCTCGGCCGGCGAGAGCTCGGCCGGGATCACGCTGTGCAGGTCCGGGTACGCGCGCCAGCGCTCGTCGAGGCCGAGTCCGTAGCCGGCGAAGAGCTCGTCCGGAACCGTGAAGCCGATGTATTGGAGGGGAACATCCTCGACGAGGCGCCTGTACGGGCGATCCAGGAGCGACACCGCCGCGAGGCTTGCCGGACCTCGGAGCGCCAGCGTTCGGCAGAGGAAGTGCAGGGTCAGACCCGTGTCGATCACGTCCTCGACGATCAGCACATGGCGACCTTCGAGCGGCGAGTCCACGTCTTTCAGCAGTCGCACGCCGCCGTCGTCGGAGCCTGTGTACGCGGCGAGCTCCACGAGGTCGAGCGTATGGGGAATGGGCAGTGCGCGCGTGAGATCGGCCAGGAAGACGACGCTCGACTTGAGCGGCGCGATCAGGATTGGATCGAGCTCTTCGTAGTCTCGGGCGATCTCCTGTCCAAGCTCGGCGACGCGGGTCGCGATCTGGTCGCGCGTCAGGTAGACGGCACCGAGCGCGCCGTGCTCTGAGGCGATGTTCCCGACCACCACTACGAAGCGAGCCGCAACCGATAGCGCTGGGCGAGCCGCTCGATGTCGCGCCGGTAGAAGAGCTTGACCCGCACCTCCGGATAGAGCCGCCGCACCTCCCGAAGCTTGCGGTTCTTGCGCGTGACGAGCGACTGCTTCATGACGGTGACCTCGATGAAGAGGTCTTGTTCGGGAAGGTAGAAGTCCGGCGTAAAGGCGCTTACGACTCGGCCCTCGTCGTCGCGCTCGAGGACGAACGAATGCGGCTCATAGTCCCACCGGATGCCGTAGTAGTCGAGAATTTTGGCGCACTCGAGCTCGCTGCGATTTACGAAGCGCGGCGGCTTAGAGCCACAATATGCCTGGAAAACGGGACTTTCAACCCGCACCTAGGCCACGGTACCAACCGCCTCGGACGCTGCTCGCTTCGTACACTGTGACCATGTCGGGCTCACAAGGTGCCTTCCGCATCGCCCAGATCTCGGATCTCCACTGTGGCGGCCCCTACTTCGAGGTCAGCCTCCTGGAGCGCGCGATCGCCGAGATCAACGAGCTCAAGCCCGACATCGTCGTGTGTTCGGGAGACCTCACGACCTTCGGCTTTCGCCACGAGTACCTCACCGCGCGCGAGTACATGGATCGCCTCGATTGCGAGTCGATCGTCGTCGTGCCCGGAAACCACGACTCTCGCAATGTCGGCTACGTGCACTTCGAGGAGATGTTCGGCGAGCGCAACTCGGTGTTGCGAAAGAACGGCGTAGCAATCGTGGCAGTCGACTCCAGCGAGCCCGACCTCGACCATGGACAGATCGGGAGAGGCCGCTATGTCTGGATCGAAGAGCAGTTCTCGCAGGAGCAATCCGATCTCAAGATCTTCGTGCTCCATCATCACCTGCTGCCGGTGCCCGGAACCGGGCGGGAGCGAAACGTCGTCTACGACGCGGGCGATGCGATTGAATGTCTCCAGCGGTCGGGGGTGCGCCTCGTCCTCTCCGGCCACAAGCACGTGCCATATGTCTGGCGGCTCGAGGATCTGTTCGTCGTAAACGCGGGAACTGTCTCCTCCCTCCGTCTGCGGGGGAACACGAGGCCCTGTTACAACGTCATCGAGGTCGCGGGCAGCAAGGTCGACATCTGGCGCCGGCATCCGTTCCACGACGAGGTCAAGCTCGTCTCGTTCTCGCTCGACACGCTCGAGTACGCGAAGTACACGGGCGGAATCGAGGACGAGGTCACCGCCAAGACCTGAGAGCTGACGACACGATGAGGAACGAGGCTGTCCGACCGCGCTGGACACAGCGATACCGCGTCCTCAGTCGTGTCCATATCTCATTCGATTTGGACACTCCCTGCGTCCTTGTCTCCCTGCGTCCAGCACACCCGGACAGCGTGTCCTCATCATGTCGGCAGCTCTGAAAGCCCTCGCGATCGTCGACGGCGAGCACTACGCGCCCGTCGTCCGCGACGCACTTGCCGAGCTTCCCTATGAGTTCGTGGCCGCGGTCCTCGTCGGAGGGACGGAGAAGCTCCGCGGCGGCGAGAGCTACGGCGTGCCGCTCGTCGATGACGTCTCTGCGGCCTTCGAGCGCTATCGGCCCGAGATCGTCGTCGATCTCTCCGACGAGCCGGTGCTCGGGCCCATCGAGCGCTTCGCGCTTGCAAGTCGTGTTCTGGCCTGTGGGATTCCCTATGTCGGCGCGGACTTCCGCTTCGATCCGCCGACGTTCGCGCCCTTCGAGCTTCCCTCGATCTCGGTGGTCGGAACCGGCAAGCGCGTCGGTAAGACTGCGGTCACCGGGTACGTTGCGAGGCTGCTTGCCTCGGAAAGCCACGTTGTCGTCGTCGCGATGGGACGCGGCGGCCCGCCCGAGCCCGAGACGGTCAGCGTGCCGCCCACGCTCGATGCGCTCGTCGCGCTCTCGCGAGCCGGACGCCATGCCGCGTCCGATCACCTGGAGACGGCCGCGCTTGCCGGGGTCGAGACGGTTGGCTGCAGACGCTGCGGAGGCGGTCTCGCGGGAGCGGTGTTCGTTTCGAACGTCCTCGAGGGAGCGAGGGTGGCAGCAGGGCTCGCTCCCGATCTCGTCGTCTTCGATGGCAGCGGGGCTGCTCTGCCCCCGATCGCTGCCGACCGGACGATCGCCGTCGTCGGAGGGCATCAGAGCCCCACCGTCGCAGCCGGTTACCTGAACGCCTTCCGTCTACTCCTCGCCGACCTCGTCGTCGTGACGATGGCCGAGGACGAATCGGAGTGGCAGCTGACCTACGATGCTGTGCGCGCGGTTGTTTCCTCGGAGGTCGATGTCGTCCCGGCGGTTCTCCGGCCGCGACCGCTGACGAGCGTGCGGGGACGAACGGTGGCGTACTTCTGCACCGCCCAACCGAGCGCACACGGCGTGATCGCGGCGCATCTCCAGAGCGCGCACGGCGCAGATGTCGTTCATGTCTCCGGCAATCTTGCGGATCGGGTCGCTCTCCAGGGAGAGCTCGAGGAGATCTCCGCAGACGTGTTCCTGGTCGAGCTGAAGGCCGCTGCCATCGACCTCGTGGCGGAGTACGGGCTCGCGCGAGGTGTCGAGATCGTTCTTGCGGCGAACGACGTCGTTCCTCTCCCCGGACATCCGGACCTTGACGGGATAGTGCTGGAAATGTCACGAATACAGGTATGAGCGAACGACGTCACGTGATGCCGCTGCCTCTCGGCGACGAGATTCCGTTCTCGAAGGGGCTCATGGCACGCGCGCTGGTCGTCACGGGGCTCGACCCGGAACGGTCCTATCTCATAGCGCATCGCGCAGATCGCGACCTTGCCGATCGTGGGGTCTCGACCCTCGACCTCGACCGGCTAGCCGAGCTCGCTGCGGACGTGATCGGCAGCGAGCACGCGTCGACCATGATCGGTCGCCTCAAGAGGTTGAGCGCGCTGCAGCAGCTCGAGCAGCCGCTCCTCCTCCTCGTCGGGGGCGCGACCGGCACCGGCAAGTCGACCATCGCGACCGAGGCTGCGCACAGGCTCGGCATCACGCGTGTCACGTCGACCGACTTCATCCGTCAGACGATGCGGGCCTTCTTCTCCGAGGAGTTCATGCCGTCGGTTCACTACTCGAGCTTCGAAGCGCGCCTTGCGCTGACCCGCGCCGAGGAGGAGGAGTCGGGCGACGCAGCGATTCTCGGCTTCCTCGACCAGACGCGGAACGTCGTCGTCGGCGTCCAGGCGGCGCTCGAGCGTGCTGCGACAGAGCACTGGTCGCTCGTGCTCGAGGGGGTGCATCTCGTGCCCGGGATGATCGCGACCGAGTTTCCCGGCGCGTTCGTAGTTCAGTGCGTCGTCGCGATCGAGGACGAGAATCTCCATCGCGGTCACTTCTGGGTACGTGACTACGCGACCGAAGGCCTGCGTCCACTCGAGAAGTACCTGGACGCGTTGCCGCAGATCCGCCAGATCCAGGACTACCTGGTGGAGCGCGCCCGGCGCTACGACGTGCCGGTCATTGTCAACGAATCGCTCGACAGGGCGATCGGGGATGTCATGGATCTCGTGCTGCGTCGCGCAGATCAGCTCGTCAGCGTCCGCTAGAGCGAGGTCGAGGCATGCCTCGACCCGATGACGCCTGAGTACACTGGTCGCATGGTTACGCGCGACGACGTGGTCGAAGCCCTGCACCAGGTCGAGGACCCGGAGCTCGGAATGGACATCGTCGAGTTAGGCCTCATGTACGACGTCGAGGTGGACGCGGGGAAGGTCAAGGTCCTGTACAGCCTCACATCGATGGGTTGCCCGGCGGGAGCCATGATCGCGGACGGCATCCTCGACGCAGCTCGGTCCGTGCCCGGCGTGGAGGAGGCGGAAGTCGAGCTCACGTTCGACCCGCCCTGGACGCCCGACCGCATGTCCGACGACGCGAAGTTCATCCTCGGCTTCGGGTAGTTCTCACGAGGCTGCCGCGCAGGTCGGGTGGCTTAGACTCGAGACTGAGGATGTCGGACCCTGACGAGATGTTCGAGCTTCTCGGCCGTTGCTCGATGGTGCGACGCGCCAACGTTGGAAGCAACTCGTCAAGATAAAGAAGCGTCGAGATCTTCTGCACGACGACGTCGATTTTGAAAGCTTCGACCCCCAGCTGATTCAGGTATTGGAGTTGCGTGCCGCCGACTCTCGCCGTCTCCTCGCCGCGCTGGTCCGGCTCGGGGCACGTGATCGCTGCGCGATCATCGCCGTCGGTCACGGTACCGAACCGTGGGAAGCTCCTCTCGAGCGGCGCTCGAAACACTGCTGACGACAAATTGGGTGACCAATGATGAGGGGGAGGCAGCCGACAACGTGATCCTCGTGTGCCATCCGGGGCCGCCTTGCTTTCACCCAAGACGACTACGCTCACCGACAGATCACCCATCGCGCGTCCTGAGACGGGTGCGCCGCGGCTCCACATCTGTGCTCGAAGCCAGCCGAGCCATGTGGCTCTTGCGGTCTCTCGGGTGGCCGTCTAGGCCGGGATCCGCAGCACCACCTTTCCGAACTGCGCTCCTGACTCGAGTCGTTCGTGCGC
>JACCUU010000158.1 GCA_013811645.1 Actinomycetota bacterium
CGAGCGTCTCCTCGTCCCGGAAGAGCCCGATGAAGCCCACGCGCGCGCCCGGAACGAGCGAGAGCACGGCGTCGAGCATCCCGACTCCGGCCCGCAGGATCGGACAGACGGCGACCTTCTTCCCGGAAATCCGGCGCGCCGCAGTTCGCTCGAGCGGCGTCTCGATCTCGATCTCCTCGTCCGCGAGATCCTTCGTCGCCTCGTAGGTGAGAAGCAGGGTGAGCTCGTTCACGAGCTGCCTGAACATCTGCGTCGTCGTCGTCACGTCCCGCAGCAGGCCGAGCTTGTGCTGCACCAGCGGGTGCCGTACTTCGGTGACCTGAGCGGACGCGGCGACGGCGAGGTCGGTCCTGGAAGCCATTCCGTCAGTCACCGAAGGTGGGAAACGCGCCCTTGCCCGGATACAGCGGCCGGCGGTCGCAGAGGGCGGAGCTGCGAGCGGCCAGGGCGTCCACGTCCGAGCTCGAGCCCAGCGCCTCGCACATGATCCGGCCGACCTCGCGGAAGTCGTCCTCGTCGAAGCCGCGGATGGTGAGCGCGGGCGTTCCTACCCGGAAACCGGACGCAACTGTCGGTGAGCGAAGATCGAAGGGCACGGTGTTCCGGTTCACGGTGATGCCGACCTCCGCGAGTCGCTCCTCTGCCTCCTTGCCCGTCCACTCGGTCGAACGCAGGTCGACGAGCAAGAGGTGCGTGTCCGTGCCGCCGGTCAACACGTCGAGCCCGCCTTCCTGAAGCGCTTCGGCCAGGGCGTCGGCGTTGGCGCGCACGCTCTCCTGGTAGTGCCGAAACGGCTCCGAGGCTGCGATCAGGAAGCATGCGGCCTTCGCGGCGATCACGTGGTTGAGCGGCCCGCCCTGCATCCCGGGAAACACCGCCCGGTCGACTGCCTGCGCATGCTCCTCCTTGCAGAGGATGAAGCCGGAGCGAGGCCCTGCGAGCGTCTTGTGCGTCGTCGAGGTGACGAAGTCGCAATGCGGCACGGGGCTCGGATGGATTCCCGCCGCGACCAGCCCGGCGAAGTGCGCCATGTCGCAGAGCAGGAGCGCGCCGACGTCGTCCGCGATCTCGCGGAAACGCCAGGCCTCGACGGTTCGTGGATACGCGGAGCCGCCGCAGACGATCAGCTTGGGCCGATGCTCGCGCGCGAGCGCGAGGACGTCGTCGTAGTCCACGAGGTTCGTCTCGCGGGAGACGCCGTAGTGGACGATCGAGTACAGCCGCCCGGAGAAGTTGACCTTCAAGCCATGCGTAAGGTGGCCACCGTGCGCGAGCTCCAGCGAGAGAATCGTGTCTCCAGGCTTCAGGCACGCGAAGTACACGGCCATGTTCGTCTGCGCGCCGGCATGCGGTTGGACGTTCGCGTGCTCGGCTCCGAAGAGCGCCTTCGCGCGGTCGATCGCAAGCCGCTCGACCTCGTCCACGATCTCGCAGCCCCCGTAGTAGCGCCGTCCCGGGTAGCCCTCCGAGTACTTGTTCGTCCCCACGCTGCCGACAGCCTCGAGCAGCGAGGGCCAGGTGAAGTTCTCGGACGCGATCAGCTCGATCTCCCCCCGCTGTCGTTCGAGCTCTTGCTGGAGGAGATCGGCGATCTCGGGATCGACGTCTGCGAGGCCGGCGGAACGAAGGTCCTCGAGCGTCAACTGGGCGATGACCATCGCCGGGATGCTACTCGGCCAATGAGAGGGCCTCGTCCGCCGGAACTGCGCCCTCACGGAGCACTCGAGGCTCTGGGCCAGTGAGATCGAGCACCGTCGAGGGCGTTCCGGGCAAGTCGCCGCCGTCGACGACCGCCGCGGCCGCTTTACGAAGCGTTTCGGGAACCTCCGTGAGGCGGCGGGGATCCGGCCCGCCGTGAAGGTTCGCGCTCGTCGCTGCGACGCTTCCGACCGCCTCCAGCAGATCGCACGCCGGCCCGGTCAGGCTCGGCACGCGAACGCCGATGGTCTCGGGGTTTCCTCCACTGAGCCAGGCGAAGCGGCACGCCGGATTCGGGAGGACGAGCGTGTACGGGCCCGGGAGCAGCCGCCGAGCACGCGCGACGGCGCCTTCGGGCAGCTCGGGCACGCACTCGACCAGCGTCTCGATGCTGAAAGCGACGATTGCGATCGGCTGTTCCGGCGAACGGCCCTTCAGCGCCGACAGGGCTCGCACGGCCCCGGCTCGATGCGGCGTGCACGCGAGGCCGTACACCGTGTCGGTGGGGATGACGACAACCCGTCCGTCGCGGATCGCCGCGATCGCCGCCTCGACGCTCGTCATCACTCGCGCGTG
Organism: Actinomycetota bacterium; assembly: GCA_013811645.1. Taxonomy (GTDB): domain Bacteria; phylum Actinomycetota; class Thermoleophilia; order Gaiellales; family Gaiellaceae; genus GMQP-bins7. The sequence goes on from JACCUU010000158.1 coordinate 2,275, forward strand.
CCCTCGACCACCCGGTCGCGTCCGGCGAGATCCTTCGTCGTTCGCACATTGGCGTAGCCGAGCTCCGTGAGAAGACGGTGAACTCGCCCGGCATCAGCCTCCGCGGTCTCGAGCACGAGCACGCCGCCCGGCTTCAAGACCGACAGCGCACCGCGCGCAACGGCCTCGGTCGCGCCCTCACCCACGATGGCGAAGCGCGGCTCCCAGTCGCGCACCTCGGGCTCGAGGGTGTCGATCTCGTCCTCGCGGACGTACGGCGGATTCGCGACGACGAGATCCCAGGGCCCTTCCGGCAACCCGTCGAGCAGATCGCCGTGAGCAATCTCCACGGAGAGGCCGGCCCGGGAGGCGTTTTCCCGCGCGACGTCGAGTGCGCCTCGTGCTGCATCGATCGCCGTGGCCTGGGCCCCTGGCACTTCGTCGGCGATCGCGAGCGCGATCGCCCCGCTCCCGGTGCCGACGTCGAGAACGCGCGGCACGGCGATCCCGGCGATTCGCGCCAGACAGCGCTCGACGACGATCTCCGTCTCGGGTCGTGGAACGAGGACCCTCGCGTCGACCTTCAAGGTGAGCCGGCGAAAGCCCCACTCGCCGAGCACGTACCCGAGTGGCTCCCGAAGTTCGCGGCGCGCGACGAGACGGTCGAGCTCCTTCAGTGAGGCGTTGTCCAGCTCGCGGCTCGTACCGGATCTCAGACCGCTCCGGGTCGTGCCCAGGACGTGTGCGAGCAGGATCTCGGCGTCGACGCGCGCAGGCTCGCACCCGGCAGCGGCGAGCCGTTCGGTGGCACGCGCGAGGACGGCCGAGACCGTGGTCACACCGTGGCGACCGCGAGCGCCTGGCGGCGCTCCTCGGCCTGGAGCGCTTCGGTGAACTCGCCGAGGTCGCCTTCGAGCACCTGGTCGAGGCGGTGCGCAGTCAGCTTGATCCTGTGGTCGGTGATCCGGCTCTCCGGGAAGTTGTAGGTGCGGATCTTCTCCGCGCGCTCCCCGCTGCCGATCTGCGACTTGCGGGTGGCCGCGAGCTCGGCCTGCTGGCGTGCGCGCTCGGCCTCGTAGAGCCTGGCGCGCAGTACGCGCATTGCCTTCTGGCGGTTCTGGAGCTGGGACTTCTCGTCCTGCATGGCCACGACGATCCCGGTCGGCACGTGCGTGATGCGGACCGCCGAGTCGGTCGTGTTCACGCTCTGCCCTCCGGGGCCTGTCGAGCGCATGACGTCGATCTTGAGATCCTTCTCCTCGATTTCGATCTCGACCTCCTCCGCCTCGGGCATGACCGCGACCGTTGCGGTCGAGGTGTGGATCCGCCCCTGGGACTCGGTCTCCGGGACACGCTGAACGCGATGCGTCCCGCCCTCGAACTTGAAGACCGAGTACGCCCCCTGGCCCTTCACCGCGAACACGATCTCCTTGACGCCGCCCGACTCGTTCTCGCTGGTCGACAGCGTTTCGGTCTTGAACCCGCGGCGCTCCGCGTAACGGGCCAGCATCCGGTAGAGGTCGCCGGCCCAGAGCGCGGCTTCATCGCCTCCGACTCCCTGACGTACTTCCAGGATCACGTCTTTCTCGTCTGCCGGATCCGTCTCGACGAGCGCCAGCTTCAGCTCCTCCTCGAGCCGAGCCAGCTCGATCTCGAGGTCGGCGGACATCGTCGCGAGCTCCGGATCGTTTCGGGATGCCTCGAGGTCGGCCTGGGTCTGCCGCCACGCATCGGCGAGCTTCT
>JACCUU010000186.1 GCA_013811645.1 Actinomycetota bacterium
CCCGACTTGGTCGCATGCGTCGCTGCGCCACCGAGCTCCTCGAAGCTGACGTCCTCGCCGGTGACGGTCTTCACGACGTCAGGGCCGGTGATGAACATGTACGAGGTCTCCTCCACCATCAGCACGAAGTCGGTCATCGCGGGCGAGTAAACGGCTCCGCCCGCGCAGGGCCCCATGACGAGCGAGATCTGTGGCACGACCCCGGAGGCCTGGACGTTCCGCCAGAAAATCTCGGCGTAGCCGGCGAGCGAGACCACCCCTTCCTGGATCCGGGCGCCGCCCGAGTCGTTGATCCCGATCACCGGACAGCCGTACTTCACGGCCATGTCCATCACCTTGCAGACCTTCTCGGCGAAGACCTCCGACAGCGAGCCACCGAAGACCGTGAAGTCCTGGGAGAAGACGAAGACCTTGCGATCGAAGATCGTCCCGTAGCCGGTGACGACCGCATCGCCCCACGGTCGGTTCTCGCGCATCCCGAACTCGGCCTCGCGATGACGGACGAAGCGGTCGAGCTCGACGAACGAGCCGGGATCGAGCAGCTTCTCGAGACGTTCCCGGGCCAGCAGCTTTCCGCGCTCGCGCTGGCGCGCAACGTGCTTCTCGCTGCCCGCGTGCAGCGATTCCTCGCGGAGCTCCTCGAGCCAGCGAAGCTTGGCCCCGGTCGTGTCGTGGGTCTCCGCCATCGGCGCCCACCCTAATCGGCCAGCTCAACGGTGGAGCAACTGATGCAAGGCTTCACGCCTACAGGGACGGGCATCGTCAAGACGAGCGACCGCGTTAGAGTCACAAGGTGAGCGGATCCGTTCCGATCGACCGCTCGACCACATGGCCTTACGAGGATGGCGAGCCGGGCGTGTTCTCCTATGCGCGCTTCTCGAGCCCGACCGTGGCCGAGGCGGAACGTGCGCTCGGCGAGCTCGACGGAGGAGAAGCGCTGCTCTTCGCCTCCGGAGCAGCGGCGTCGGCGGCCGTTGTCCTGGCGCTGCTCTCACCGGGACAGACAGTTGCCCTCGCGGAAGGCGCGTACTACGGAACCGGAGTGCTGTTCGCGGAGCTCGAGCGTTGGGGAGTGAGGCATGTCGAGTTCGACCAGACCGGACCTCCGCCCGTGGAGGCAGACCTGGTCTGGATCGAAGCGCCGTCGAACCCGTTCCTGACGATGCCCGACTTCGAGGCGGCGACGGCACTCTCCGCTCCCGTCGTCTGCGACTCGACTGCGGCGACCCCGCTGCACGTCAAACCACTCGAGCGTGGGTGCGACGTTGCCCTCCACTCGGCAACCAAGGGCCTGGCCGGACACGATGACGCCCTTGTCGGCGCGCTCGTCGTCGGTGATCCCGACACCGCGGCGCGGCTTCGTGAGTTTCGGTCACGCACGGGCCCTATCGCCGCTCCCGACGTCGCCTGGCTTCTCCTGCGAGGGCTGCAGACCCTCGAGGTGCGCGTCGCCCGCCAGACGGAGAGCGCCAACGCGATAGCCGAGCAGCTCCGTGCTCATCCCGCCGTCGCGATCGTCCGCCATCCCGGCTTCGGACCGCTCATGTCGTTCGACGTCACAGACGCCGATGCCGCCCGCCGGGTCGAGACGAGCACGCGGTTGATCGCCAACAAGACGAGCCTCGGCGGCGTCACCTCACGACTCGAAGCTCGGTCTCGCTGGGAAGGGGAACGAGTGCCCGCAGGGCTCCTCCGGCTCTCGGTCGGACTCGAGGATCCGCAGGAGCTCTGGGACGACCTCGCGCAAGCGCTGGCCGGGTGACGAGCCGGACTAGCTCCTTCCCGACAGCATCGACGTGAGACCGCCGAGTGCCTTCGCCCCCTGCGGCTGCACCCCATGCCACGTCGCCTGCGCGTTGCTGATCTGAGCCTTGGCCACTGCGGGCTTGCTGATCTGGGTCGTCGCGCGCGCCGGCCGGCTGACCTGGGTGGCGGCTCTTGCGGGTTGGCTGACCTGCGTGCTGACTGCCGCAACTCGGCTGACCTGAACCTGCGCCTTCGCCGGCTGCACGCTCGCGGATGCCTGCTGCGCGAAGGCGAAGGTTCCGAGCATCGCCGCAACCGCTGCAACCGTCGCCGGCTTCCTCGCCGAGATGTGCGCCTCGACGTCGGCGGCGGCTCGCTCGAGCACGTCGTCGGGCGCGCCGGCGACGGTCAGGAACGGTCCGATCGCGGCCTCTGGCAGGCCCCAGCCGATGAGCTCCGCGATCGGATCCTCTTCGACTCTGCCCCGGAACTCGTCATCGGCATAGATTCGATCGACCAGGTCGCCGATGCGCTCACGATCTCGCTCCGCAGCCGTCGCAAGATCCGAAAAACCCTCGTTGCGGAGCGTCGTGAAAGGATCTTGCTCGAGGGCGGTGGCGAAAGACTTGTCTCCGTACAGTCGCTCGGAAAAGACGGAGACCAGTTGCGTGCTCATGGCGTTCGCTCCTCTCGTTGAACTCGATCTCTAGACGTGTCAGCAAAGCTTCATCTTCCCGCGCGACGCCTGCGGCTACCCTTGAGCCATGTCCCTGTTCCGCAGGAACGTCGCAATGCCCACCTCGGACGCCGCCCTCTCGGGCCGAGACGCTCCGATGTCGGGACTTGGCGACCATCTCGTCCTCGGCACTCCTCTTACGCCGCCGTTCCCGGACGGCACCGAGCAGGCGATCTTCGGGATGGGCTGCTTCTGGGGCGCGGAGCGACTGTTCTGGGAGGCCGCGGGCATGTTCACTACCGCTGCCGGGTATGCGGGCGGGTTCACCCCGAACCCGAGCTATCAGGAGGTCTGCTCCGGGCGGACCGGGCACACCGAAGTCGTGCTCGCGGCATTTGACTCCTCGGAGACCACGTATGAGGAGATGCTGCGGATCTTTTGGGAAGGGCATGACCCGACGCAGGGAATGCGGCAAGGAAATGACGTCGGCACCCAGTACCGATCGGCGATCCTCTGGACCAGCGACGCGCAACGCGACGCGGCGCTGGCGTCTCGCGAACGCTTCCAGGCCGAGCTCACGCGCTCGAGGTACGGTTCGATCACGACCGAGATCGCGGAGGCTGGGACGTTTTTCTACGCGGAGCCGTACCACCAGCAGTACCTCGCCGCGAACCCGAGCGGGTACTGCGGGCTCGGCGGAACCGGCGTTAGCTGTCCGATCGGCACGGGCGTCCAGAGCGCCTCCTAGAACGAGGGCGACGAGGCACGCCTCGCCCTCTACTCGGACTCTGCCGGTCCGGCGACCGTTCTTTGCCCAGGCCGCTCGCTCGTCAACCCCGTGCCTCCGGCGAGACGCTGCGCGATGTACACGGGAACGATCGACGCGACGATCACGAAAAGGGCTACGACGTTCACGATCGGCAATTCCGCCGGCCGTGAGAGGGTTGCGAAGATCCAGATCGGCAGTGTCTGCTCGGCGCCCGACGTGAAGATCGTCACCACCACCTCGTCGAACGACAGCGCGAACGCCAGCAGCCCGCCGGCGAGCAACGCCGTGCGCATCTGCGGGAAGGTCACGTAGCGGAACGTCTGCCAGCTGTCGGCGCCGAGATCCGCCGAGGCCTCGTCGAGCGATCCGGCAGTGTGCCGAGGCGCGCGACGGAGTTGTTGTAGACGACGACGACGCAGAACGTCGCATGGCCGATGATGATCGTCGTCAGCCCGAAGCTCACCCCCAGCGGCCCGAGGACATCGACGATCGTCGCCTGCAGCGCCAGGCCGGTGATGATGCCCGGCAGCGCGATCGGGAGAATGACCGCGAACGAGATCGCCTCACGCCCGAAGAAGCTGTAACGCGACACGGCCAGTGAGGCGAGTGTCCCGAGAACGAGTGCGACCACTGTCGCGCCGAGCGCGGCGAGGAGAGATAGCACGAGCGCTTCCCTCACGTCCTCGTCGTGGAACGCGACGGAGAACCACCTCGTGCTGTAGTTCTCGATGGGCCAGCCCTGGGTGACGTTGCGGTTGAACGCGTAGAGCGCGATCAGGACCAGCGGCAGGTAGATGAACGCGATCGTCAGCGCCGCCCCGAAGCGCAGGAGAATGCGGCTCGAGCGGGACTCGACCATCAGAGCGACTCGAAGGCGCGCAGCCGCCGGGCGACGAGGAGGTACACGACCATGACCACGATCGGCACCAGCGAGTACGCCGCAGCGACCGGGAGCGCTTCACCGCGAATGGAGTAGATGACCGTCCCGATGAACTGCTCGCTGGTGATGAGACCTGGCGCGATGTAGTCCCCGAGCGTGAGGGAGAACGTGAAGATCGATCCGGCGACCACAGCCGGAAACGCAAGCGGCAGCACGACGCGGGTGAACGTCCTCAAAGACCGTCCGCCCAGATCCGCGGACGCCTCCAGGAGCGAGTTGGGAATGCGCTCGAGACCCGCGTAGATCGGCAGGATCATGAAGGGCAGCCAGAGATAGGTGAAGACGAGCCAAAGCCCTACGGTCGAGTAGCCGTCGAAATGAAGCCCCAGGGGCGCGAGCGCCCAGTTGATCACTCCACCGTCGGAGAGCATCGTCCGCCAGGCATACGCCTTGACGAGGTAGTTGGCCCACAGGGGCATGAGCACCGCGACGACGAGGATGTTTCGCGTGCGCGGCGAGGCGACGCGCGCCATGTAGTAGGCGATCGGGAAGGCGAGAACGGCGTCTGCGACGGTGACGAGGGCGGCCATGCGAATTGTCCGCCACGCGACGTCGCGATAGACGTTTCGCTCGAAGATGGTGCGGAAGTTGTCGAGGGTGAGCTCGTGGACGACCTCCGCGGTGAACGGGTTTGTGTCCCAGAACGCGGAGAGCAAGAGGACGCAGAGCGACCCGAAGTAGATGCCCGCGATCCATATCACCGGCACGGCGAGCAGCGCGGCAAGCCGAGCCCAGGGATGGCGGAAGAAGAACGTGGAGAGCCGCCGCCCCGGGCTCGGCCGGGGCGGCGGCTTGTCAACGGTGGCCGAGATCAGTCACTTACCCCCTGATCTCGGTCCACGCAGCTTCCCAGTCCTCCTGGGTCTTGCAGACCTCGCCGCGGTCGTCGCCACAGTCGGCCGTCGGCGTCGTCCAGTAGTAGACGTCGTCCCACCAGGCCTCGTCGTCGGCGTGGTACTCGTCGCAGTGGTTCGCGTTCTTGGTGAGCTCGCACGCCTTCAGGTTGACGGGAGCCTCGCCGAAGCCCTCGGCCACAGCCGCCTGTGCCTCCGGCGAGATCATGTGGTTCATCCAGAGGTACATGCAGTTCGGATTGGCCGCCTGCGAATAGATCATCCAGGTGTCCGACCATCCGGTCGTGCCCTCTTTCGGCTTGATCGCCTTCACGGGCACGGGTGGATCCGCAGCGGTGAGCTGGACGTACTGGTACGGCCAGGTCGTCCCGACGACGCTGTCGCCGTTCGTGTACGACCCGATCTGCTTGGCGACGTCTCCCGGCCAGTACTCGCCGACGTTCGGCGCTTGTTGCTTGAGCAGGTCGACCGCAGCGTTGAACTGCTCCTCGTCGAGCTCGTACGGATCCTCGATTCCGAGATCGGGCTGCGTCGCCTTCAGGTAGACGGCCGCGTCGGCGATGAAGATCGAGTCGTCGTAGATCGAGAGCTTGCCGTTGTACGGCTCGGACTCGTCCCAGATCACGGACCACGAGTCCGTGTCCTCGGGAACCTCGTCCGTGCGGAACATCAGGTAGTTCGGGCCCCGGCCGTGAGGCACGCCGTAGGGCTCGCCGTCCAGGCTGTTGTACTCCTGGTTCTTGATGCCCTCCTGCACGTCGGCGTAGTTCGGGATGAACTCGGCGTCGATCGGCGCCACGTCCCCAGTGGTCATCAGGCGCACGCTGGCATTGCCAGACGCGGACACGCCGTCGTACTCCCCCGTCTGGAGGAGCTCGATCATGTCGTCGGAGCTGCCTCCGTCCTTGGTGTTGACGGTGCACCCCGTCTCCGTCTTGAACTCGTCCGTGAGCTGCGCATACCCCGCCCACTGCACGACGTTCACCTGGCCTTCATCGCGAGCCATCTCCTGGATCTCCTCGAGCGAGGAGCCGAGGCCCTCGATCTCCGTGCTCGCGGATCCCTCGTCGTCTCCGCCACCGCAACCTGCTGCGACCACGCTGAGCGAAGCGACCAGCAGCCCGAGAGCGGCCAACCGGGTCGCCCGGTACCTCTTGCTCATTCCGTTCCTCCCTCTGGTTCGTCGATTGTCGACTCCTGCTCACGGCGCCACTCGACCCGTATTCGGCGCCCCATCGTCTCGAGCACCTCGCTCGAGCCCTCCTGGAGGTTCTGCGAGAGCACCTGCAGATCGCCCCCTCGATCAAGCTTCACGTGGTACCTCGTGACCGGCCCCACGTACTGGACGTCGCTGACGACTCCCGGCTCGACGTGCCAACCCTGTCTCGGCTCACGGCCGTCCTCCACGAGGTTGATCTTCTCGGGACGCACCGTGTAGCGCCGCCCGTTACCCTCGATCACGTTCGACACGCCCACGAAGCCGGCGATGAACTCGCTCTGCGGGTGCTCGTAGACCTCCGCCGGCGGCCCGACCTGCTCGATCCGACCTTCGTTGAACACCGCAAGGCGGTCGGACATCGTCAGCGCCTCCTCTTGGTCATGGGTCACATAGACGAAGGTGATTCCCACCTCCCGCTGGATCGACTTGAGCTCGATCTGCATCTCCTGTCGGAGCTTCAGGTCGAGGGCGCCGAGCGGCTCGTCGAGCAGAAGCACCTTCGGGCGGTTGACGATGGCACGCGCGAGGGCGACGCGCTGCCGTTGCCCGCCCGAGAGCTGAGCCGGCTTCCGGCTCCCGTAGCCGCCGAGGCGCACCATCTCGAGTGCCGCCTGCGCACGCTGCCGACGCTCGCCCTTCTTCACCTTCTTGACCATCAGGCCGTACTCGACGTTGTCCTGGACGGTCATGTGTGGGAAGAGCGCGTAGTCCTGAAAGACCGTGTTCACCGGACGGTCGTACGGCGGGAGACTCGAGACGTCCTCGCCGGCGAGTTCGATCGTCCCTTCGTCCGGCGTCTCGAAGCCGGCGATCATCCGTAGCGTCGTCGTTTTACCGGAGCCCGACGGCCCGAGCATCGTGAAGAACTCGCCCGGCGCGATCTCGAGATCGATCGTGTCGACCGCGACGACGTCTCCGTAGCTCTTCCTCAGGCCGGCGACGCGAACGTCCGGCACGCCGTCATGCGGCAAGCGACTCCTCCAGGATCGCGAGACCCCCCTCGAGATCCTCCATGCCGATCGTGAGCGGCGGCAGGAGGCGAATCACGTTGCCGTAGAGCCCGCACGAGAGGAGGACGAGCCCCCGGTCGAACGCACCCGAGACGACGGCCTGCGCGCGCTCGGGTGAGCGCTCCGCGAACTCGAAGGCGAGCATCGGGCCGAGACCCCGCACCTCCCCGATGTCGGAGTGGCGGTCGGCCAACTCGTCCAGCCGAGCACGCAGCGTTGCTCCGTGCTCGCGCGCGTCCGCCAGAAAACCTTCTTCGGAGACGATGTCGAGGACGGCGAGCGCGGCGGCGCACGACAGCGGGTTGCCGCCGAAGGTGCCTCCCAGACCACCCACGTGGACGGCATCCATGACCTCGGCGCGGCCGGTCACTGCGGCAAGCGGCAGGCCGCCTCCGATGGACTTGCCGGAAACAAGGAGGTCCGGCTCGACGCCGTCGTGGTGGTCGACCGCCCACATCTCCCCCGTGCGGCCGATCCCCGTCTGCACCTCGTCGTCGACGTACAGGATCCCGTGCGAGCGGCAGAGCTCCTGGAGGCGGAGGAGGTATTCGCGCGGCATCGGGATGAACCCACCCTCGCCCTGCACCG
>JACCUU010000206.1 GCA_013811645.1 Actinomycetota bacterium
CGCCGAGGCTTTCCGCCTCGGCGCAGCACTCCTCGACTGCATCGTGCTCGCCCGAGATCACGATCTGACCTGGGCAGTTGTAGTTCGCAGGCCAGACACCGACGATCTTCCGGCAGAGCTTCTCCACCTCTTCGTCTTCGAGGCCCAGGATCGCAGCCATCGTGCCGGGCCGCTGACGGGCCGCTTCCGCCATGGCGAGCCCGCGTTCTCGGACAAGTCCTATGGCCTCGCGCGTTCCCATGGAACCGGCCGCCGCGAGAGCGGCGAACTCGCCGACCGAGTGTCCGACCACCACGTCCGGCTCGAGGCCGCGCTCGCGCATCGCGGCCAGAATCGCCAGGCTCGTCGCGACCAGCGCAGGCTGCTGGAGCTCGGTATCCACGAGATCCTCGAGCGGCGTCTCGAAGCACAGCTTCTCGAGATCGAGGCCCGTGGCCTCCGAGCCCAACCGATAGACCTCCTTCGCTGCGGGGAACGCCTCCGCGATGTCACGGCCCATACCCATCTCGAGCGACCCCTGTCCGGGGAAGCAGTACGCGATCTTCATCGGGGCCTCCCGTTCGTCCATTCGATCAGGGTGGATCCCCAGGTCAGGCCCGCGCCCATACCGGTCATCAGAACGAGGGCGCCCTCGCGCAGGCGGCCCTCGGCGCGCGCGTCGGTGAGCGCCAGGGGGATCGAGCCCGATGAGGTGTTTCCATAGCGGTCGACGTTCACGACGGTCCTCTCCGGAGGGATCCCGAGCTTAGCGGCCGCGTAGTCGATGATCCGCTTGTTCGCCTGGTGGGGGATGTACACATCGACGTCGTCCACGGACTTTCCGCACTGCCCGAGAATCTGCTCGGCGGAGTAGACCATGATCCGGGTCGCGAACTTGAAGACCTCGCGGCCGTTCATCTTCACATGGGCGTCCGGGTCGTCGAAATGACGCGAGCCCGAGCCCGGAAGCCAAAGGTTCTCGCCCCCGCCCCCGTCCGCGCCGAGCTCGAAGCCGAGAAAACCCCCTCTCTCGACGGGCTCCATCACCACCGCGCCGGCGCCATCTCCGAAGAGCACGAGCGTCGAGCGATCCTCCCAGTCGAGGATCTTCGAGAGGACGTCGCCGCCGATCACGAGACTCCGTCGCGAGAGCCCGGACGCGAGCATCCCGTACGCCTGAGCAAGCGCGTAGACGAAGCCCGTGCAGCCGGCCAGCAGGTCGTACGCGGCCGCTTTCGGCATCCCGAGCTCGTCGGCCAGGATCGCGGATGAAGTCGGAAACATCATGTCGGGAGTCACCGTGGCGCAGATCACGAGGTCGATCTCGCCCGCCTCGACGCCGGCGTCCGCCAGCGCGGCCACCGCCGCGGGACGCGCGATGTCGGTGAGCGCCTCCTCTTTCGCGGCGATGCGGCGCTCGCGGATCCCCGTCCGCTCGAGAATCCACTCGTCGGACGTGTCGACGATCTGCGCGAGCTCGGCGTTGGTCAGGACACGCTCGGGCACGTGCGTCCCGAGCCCGGTGATGCCGATGCGTGGACCGGTCGCGGATCCGATCACTACCGCTCCACGGCGAACGTGAGCGTGCCCCGAGCGGCAAGCTCCTTTCCGACGTGCGCGGTCGCCTTGCCGCGTCCGATCGGTCCTCGCACGCTGTTGATCTCGCAGGTCAGCGTCAGCACGTCGCCGGGCGAGACGATGCGCTTGAAGCGGCAGTCGTCGATTCCCGCAAAGAAGGCGATTCGGCCACGGTTCTCCTCCTCGACGAGAACGGCTACCGCCCCCGCCTGAGCCATCGCCTCGACGATGAGGACGCCCGGCATGACCGGCCGCTCCGGAAAGTGCCCCGGGACCCACCAGTCGTCCTCCTTTACCTCCAGCGTGGCGACGACGCGGTGGCCGGGGTCGAGCTCCGTCACCTCGTCGAGCAGGAGGAACGGGTCCCGGTGCGGCAAGATCGACTCGATAACGTCCCGCCCGAAGGGGACGGCGGGAAACGGGTGACTCACGGAGGCGAGTCTACTCGCCGGCTAGAGACGAATCCCTGAGCCGAACGACGGGCGAGCTCGTGTTGCCGGCAGCGTCTCTGGCAACGACCCGAACCCGTCTGGCCGCTCCGCTCCACGGGATGCGAACGACGCCCGCTCGCTTCACCTCTCGCTCCCTTCGGGCACCGTCGATCGTGAGATAGAGAATCGCGGGCTCGCTGACCGAGACACGTATTCCGCGGGCGGGAAGGAGCCGCACCCGCGGAGCGGTCGTATCCGACGTGAACGGCACGGCAGCCGAGATTGCGCCGACAACTTCATCTGAGACTTCCACGACCACCGAGTACGAGCCGTCCCGCAGACGCCCCGCCGCGCGCGCCCCGTTCCATTCGAAGCTGTGCGCACCGGCCTCGTAGATCGCGTCGTGTGGGCTCGCGACCCAGCGGCCGTCACGGAGGATGCGAATGCTGACTTCGGCTGCGACCGTGAGCTCGAAGCCGATCTGCAGACGATCGTTTCGTCCGTCCCCGTTCGGCGAGAACAGATCCGGAGTCACGGAGACGAGGCCCAACGTGCGACTCACGCGCAGGGAAGTGCTCTTCTCGACCTGGAGGCCGACGGGCGTGCGAGCTCGCACGAGGATGTCGTACATCCCGTCGGGGAGGTTCACGCCGTCGACGGTGGCCGTGTGCTTCCCGGGACGCGTCCAAACGCGATCGACAGCCGTTGCGACCGTGACTCCGGCAGCGTCCACGACCTCCACGGTGACGTTCGCGGCAACGGTCAGCCGATAACTCACGGTAGCGGCGTCCGATTGCCCGTCACCGTTCGGCGTGATCGTCTCGGGCATGGTTGCGAGCGCCTGGACTGCAAGAGGCACGCTCACGCCACGTACTCGAAGCGGGCCAGATGCCGGCCGCGCGGAACCGCTCCTGATCGTCCACGTGTAGCGGCCCGCCGAGGCGAGGATCGAATCCCAAGTCCAGTCGACCGTCGTCCCTGTTCCGGTGCCTCGCGCAACCTCGACGTTCCCTGCATCCGCAACGACAACCGTCCAAGGCTGGCCCGACGAGAGCCTCGCCCGGAAGCGTACGAGGCCTTCGCCCGATTCGACGCGTGGCTCGTAGATCTTCGGCCCACCGGTCTGGGCTGCCGCCACCGCGAGGCTGTTGAGGCGTCCGTACAGCTGGTCCCCCGGGCACTCCGTGAAGCCCGTGTCCCTGTGTCCCGACACCCCTCGCAGGAGCACCGGCACGCCGGTCGGAAAGCGGTTGCTCCCACCTGAGACGAACGTTAGCGCCGCGGTGGGATCGACGTGCGCGAGATCGAGGCGCCAGGAGACGAGCGCAGCGATCGCATCCTGCGCAGCAGGGGAGGGAGCCGTGCTCCCGTACGTCCCGAGAAGCGCGATTCCGACCGACCCCGTGTTGAATCCTTGCGCGTGCGCGCCCACGACGTTCCGGTCGAGGCCTCCGAAGCGGCCCTCGTAGATCGTCCCGAAGCGGTCGACCAGAAAGTTGTAGCC
>JACCUU010000215.1 GCA_013811645.1 Actinomycetota bacterium
GTGTTCTTCATGGCGCCGTCGTGCGTGCCCGCGTCGCCGTTCGAGTCTCCGCGAAGGGCGCTCGGAACTGGGGATCTCGAGTCGCTCATGCGGCGGCGGAGAGTGCTCGGGCTCGCGGAGATGATGAACTTTCCCGGGGTCATCAACGGCTCGACCGCTGAGCTCGCGAAGCTCGCCCTCGACGGCTCGGCACACGTGGACGGGCACGCTCCGGGCGTGGCGGGAAAGGACCTGCAGGCGTATGCGGCGTCGGGGATTCGTTCCGACCACGAGGCACTCACGGTCGAGGAAGGGCGCGAGCGACTGCGGGCGGGAATGTGGCTCCTGATTCGCGAGGCGTCGATGGCGAGAAACCTGCTTGACCTCCTTCCGCTCGTCCACGAGTACGGCCCCGGTCGCATCGCCTTCTGCACCGACGATCGCGACCCCGACGACATCGCCGACGACGGGCACATCAACGGGATGGTGCGGAAGGCGGTCGCTGCCGGGATCGCGCCGGAGGATGCCCTGCTCATGGCGTCGTTTCACCCGGCTCTCTGGCACGGACTCGGGCGGCACGGGGCGATCGCGCCCGGGTACCAAGCCGACCTGCTGGTTCTCCCGGATCTCGAGAGCTTCTCCCCCGAGCTCGTGCTCAAGCGCGGTCGCCCGGTCGAGGAGGTGCCAGAGGTCGAGATCCCCGACTGGGTACGGCAGTCGGTGCGAATCAAGCCGCTTCGCTCGGAAGACTTCGCCATCGCGTCGAATGGGGGCGACGTGCGCGCGATCGGGCTCATCGAGGATCAGGTCGTGACCGAATCGCTCGTCAAGGAGCCGGCGGTCGACGACGGCCACGCTGTCGCCGACTCGGATCGCGACCTGGCCAAGATCGCGGTTGTCGAACGCCACCTGGCGACCGGACGCGTGGGGATCGGGTTTCTCTCGGGATCGGGGCTCCAACGAGGCGCGCTCGCCTCCACGGTCGCGCACGATGCCCACAACCTCGTGGTCGTCGGCATGGACGACGACGACATGACGTTCGCCGCGGAGCACCTTGCGAAGATCGGCGGCGGCATCGTGGCGGTCGAGGGCTCGACCGTCCTGGCCCAGTGTCCGCTCCCGATCGCGGGGCTGCTCTCGGACGCTCGACTGCCGGAGGTGGTCGCCCAGAGCCGTGCATGCAACGAGGCGGCGCACGAGCTCGGCTGGACCGGAGCCACGCCATTCCTCACGCTGTCATTCCTCGCGCTGTCGGTGATCCCGCACCTGAAGATCACCGACCGCGGGCTCGTCGACGTCGACCGCTTCGAGATCGTCCCGCTACGCGTGGGGTCGAACCCCACGGGGTCTGACCCCGGGTGAGGACGCTCTACTCAGGCGGCTGTATCGTCACGTGCGACGACGCAGGGACCGAGCACGAGGACGGCTGGGTGCTGGTCGAGGACGGTTTCGTGGCCGCAATCGGCGAGGGCCCGGAGCCCGAAGCGAACTCCCGCGAGGAGCTCGGAGGTGCCGTCGTCACGCCGGGCCTGGTCAACACGCACCACCACCTGTACCAGACGCTGACCCGCGCGCGGGCGCAGCAGGCGGATCTCTTCAGCTGGCTACGGGAGCTCTACCCCGTGTGGGCGAGGATCGACGCGGAAGCCGAGTACGCCGCCGCTCGCACCGGCCTCGCCGAGCTCGCGCTCTCAGGCTGCACGACCGTGTTCGACCACCACTACGTCTTCCCGCGCGGGCAAGAGGGCCTGGTCGAGGCCGAGGTGCAGGCCGCATTAGAGCTAGGCGTCCGCATCGTCGCCTCACGAGGCTCGATGGACCTCGGTGTCTCCGACGGCGGGCTGCCTCCCGACGAGCTCGTGGAGGAGCTCGACGCCGTGCTTGCCGATACCGAGCGGCTTGTCGGCGAGCTGCACGAGCCCGGGCCGGGAGCGCGGGTCCAGATCGCGGTCGCGCCGTGCTCCCCGTTCTCCGTCACGAAGCGGCTCATGCAGGAGTCGGCGTCGCTCGCGCGGCGCCTCGGCCTCCCTCTGCACACGCACCTGGCGGAGACGATGGAGGAGGGCGCGTACTGCCTGCAGCTCTACGGTTGCACCCCCGTCGAGTACCTGACCGATCTCGGCTGGCTCGGTTCGGATGTGTGGTGCGCGCACTGCGTCCACCTTTCCTCTGACGACATTGCGGACTTCGCGGCGAGCAACACGGGAATCGCACACTGCCCGACTTCGAACCTCCGCCTGGGAGCAGGTGTCGCGCCCGTCCGTGAGCTGCTGGACGACGGCGTTCGCGTGGGTCTGGGGGTCGACGGCTCTGCGTCGAACGAGCGGAGTGACCTGTTCGGAGAGGTGAAGCAGGCGCTGCTCGTCGCGCGCGGACGCGGTGGGCCGGCGGCGATGACGGCGCGCGAGGCGCTGTGGCTCGGGACTCGCGGCGGCGCTGCAGTGCTGGGACGGGACGACATCGGCTCGTTCGAGCCGGGGAAGTGCGCGGATCTGGCGATCTGGAGAACGGACGTACTCGAGCTCGGGGGCGCTGAGGATCTCGTCGCCGGTCTCGTCCTCTCTGCGCCGCATCGCGTCGACCGACTCATCGTGGGTGGCGAGGACGTCGTGCGTGGCGGCGCGCTCGTACGTGCCGACGAGAACGCGATCGCGCGCGACCAGCGGGCGCAGGCGCGAAGATTCGCGACATGACCGTTTCGATCTCCACGCACGTGCTCGACACGGCCGAGGGCCGGCCTGCCGAAGGCGTCCGCGTCGAGGTCTGGCGAACCGACGAGCTGCTCGCCGCGGACGAGACCGATACGGAAGGGCGGATCACCCGATTGGTCGACAACCTCGAGCCAGGTACGTACTCGCTCGCCTTTATTCCGCCGTCCCCGTTTTTCACACGTGTCGAGCTGCAGGTCGAACTCGTCGAAGGTCATCACCACATCCCTCTCCTCGTGTCCCCCTACGGATGCGCGACCTACCGCGGCAGCTGACCGTCGACGAGCTCGCCG
>JACCUU010000218.1 GCA_013811645.1 Actinomycetota bacterium
GGCTCGGCCCCGCCGGACTCGCGAGCAACCTCGTCGAGCGGCGCCGTATCCGCCTCCAGCCTGAGCGCGTCGCGGGCGGCGCCGAGGCCTCCCGACCCGAGGCGAGCCGCGGTCGCAGCCCACGCCGCGCCGTCGCCGTTCCCGCCCTGAGCGCGGGCCTGAGCGCACAAGGAGATGAGCTCGGCCAAGTCCGCGACCGCAGCCACGTTCCCCGTCGATGCGACGCGCACCAGCCCGTGCGCGTAGAGGTAGTCGCCGAGGAGCAGCGTGGTGTCGGTACCAGTCGCCGCGAACAGCCGCGACCGTCCGTAGTGCACGAGGTAGCCCTCGTAGACCGTCTCCAACCCGAGTCCGAGCTCCGCTGGAGCCAGCGGCGAGAACACCGGCTCGGGACGACGCTCCCCGGCCGGGAGAAGCGCGTCGGCCCAGAGCGGGCTCTCTGAGGCCGCATCGGCGGCGATCTCTTCCCACATCACCCGAGCCTAGCCCGAGCGACTTGCCGCTCGCGGCGGCTCCACCTGGGGAGGTTCCAGCTGCACCTCCACCGGAACTTCTGTCGCCCCCTCGTCCCAGGGTTGGAGCCGGATCCTCGGCCGGAAGAAGCCCCACACCGCTCGAAGCCCCGCCATCGTGGGCAGCGCGATCAGCACGCCTGCGATCCCGTACAGCTCGCCACCTGCCAGCAGCCCGAAGATCACGAGCAGCGGATGCAGGCGGAGCGCGCTCGCCATGACGTTCGGAACCACGATGTGCCCCTCCACCTGGTAGATGAAGAGGAAGAGCAGCCCGACCCACACGACCCCGACTGGATCGACGAACAGCGCGTAGATCATGGGCGGCACAGCAGAGAGCCAGGGACCGATGTACGGGATCACCTCGATGAACGCCGTCCAGAGCCCGAAGAGGAGTGCGTACTCGTCTGCGCCCTCGACGAGCCCCGTCTTGCCGAGGATCCACATCCCGAGCCCTGCGCTCGTGCCGATCACGGTCGAGAGAATCGCCTGGCCCTTCACGTAGCCCCAGAGCGCGGATTCGATCTGGTTGGTCAGCGGCGGGCCGCCGTGGGGCGGGAAGCGCCCGTCGATCGAGCGTTCGAGCCGGGGCATGTCGAGGAGCATGTAGATGGAGATGACGACGATCAGGATCGCGGAGAAGAGCAGCAGCACCACGGAGATCGCAGCGCCCTGCGCGAACTCGATTCCTTCCTGTACGTATCCGGAGATCTCGCCGGTGCCAAGCGAGTCGATCCATTCGTTGACCTGCTCGCGAACCTTGATGCTTGCGAGGCCGTGGTCGTCGAGCCAGATCTGCAGCCCGTCGATGTCCACCTCGGCCGCGGTCTGACCGGTCACCGAGTGGACGTCGGTCACGTAGTCGTCCACTCGCTCGGCGGCATTGCGGGCCTGGTCGAACGCGACGACGCCGATCGCGATCAAGAGCGCGACGACGGTCGCCGCGAAGATCGCGTACACGACCAGCACCGAGAGCGAGCGCGGAACCCTGAGGCGCGTCAGGTCCCGGACGAGCGGGTTCAGCATGAACGCGATCACCGAGGCGGTGAGAAAGAGGAAGAGGACGTGGCCGAGCGTGCCGACCAGGAGAAACCCGAGCAAGAGCAGCACGGGCAGGCCGACGAGCTGAATCCATCGCGGAATCTGGATCGTGGGGCCGGGGCCGGCCATCGCCGGATCGTATCGCGGCCCTTCGCGCCGCCTCCGGAGGTCACGGGAGACTTCCTATCTCGCCTACGACCTTGCTACGGTCATGGAAATGGCAACTCCGCGCTCACGGCATGCCGCCAGGCTGCGTGCCCACAGGCGACGGGCTCAGGCGAGAGCACGGTGGTTTGCGGTCGCCATGGTGGTCGGCGTGGTCGCCGTCGCGACGCTGCTCCTGACGGCGTTCGACGACAACGCCGTGCCGAGCTCCGCGGGAGCTCCTGGGGCGGCTCCGCTGCCCGTCACCTCGGCACCGCCCGAGCCACAGGTGCTCGCCACCGTCGGCAACCTCCGCGTGCAATCGCCCGTCGCCCAAGGCGGTGTGACAGCGGTGGGATTCCACGGGTCGGACGAGGGTGCGCTCGAGCTTCACCCCGTGGGACCGCAGGCCAACGAGGGATTGCTCGCACGGCTCTGGCGCAAGATCACCGGCTACTCCCGAGAGGGGCTCGCCTGGTATCAGCTCGAAGGCGGAGCACTTCGAACGCTGGACGTCGGCGCGGTCGCGGGAACCGACGTCTATTCACCCGTCGACGGGACGGTGATCGCGATTCGAGCCCAGCTCGTCTCGGGCCGCAAGATCGGCGCAGAGATCGAGCTGAGGCCGACGTCTGCGCCGTCACTCGTCGTCTCGCTCCAGAACGTGCGGCCCGACACGGGGCTCACGGTGGGGGCCAACGTCGCTGCCGGCTCCTCGAAGCTCGGGCGGGTCGCAGACATCAGCAAGCTCGAGCGGCAGGCGCTCGCGCGCTTCGCCGCCGACGGCGGCAACAACGTCGCGATCCAGGTCTATCTCTCGGCGACGCTCGGCGTTCCGTGACATAAAGTCCCGGCCCTGCGCATCCTGTTCATCGCCGATGTCGTGGGCGCTCCGGGCCGGAGTGCGCTCGACGCGCTGCTGCCGACCCTGCGGAGCGACCTCGATATCGACGTCTGCGTCGTGAACGGCGAGAACGCCGCCGACGGGATCGGGATCACGCCTCGCCTCGCAGACCGGCTACTGGCTGCCGGCGCCGACGTGATCACACTCGGAAACCACGCCTTCCGGCGCTCCGAGATCGGCCCCTACATCGAAGGATCGGACCGGCTCATCCGTCCCGCCAACGCCTCGAAGAACACGCCCGGGCGTGGCCTGACAGTCGTGTCCACGTCGAACGGGGCCCGGCTGGCCGTGATCAACGTTCTCGGGTCGCTCTTCCTCGACCCGGCCACTTCGATGTTCGAGGTTGTCGACGAGCTCGTCGATCAGGCTGTCTCGCAGACGCCGCTCGTGCTCGTCGACGTGCACGCCGAGGCAACGAGCGAGAAGGTCGCGCTCGCACGCTGGCTCGACGGACGGGTGACGGCGGTCGTCGGTACCCACACGCATGTCCAGACATCGGACGCGCGCGTACTCGCGAACGGCACCGCATTCATCACGGATGCAGGCATGACCGGACCGCACGACTCCGTCATCGGGGTCGAGGCCGAGCTCGCGATCAGGCGCATGCGTACCGGTCTCCCGGTGCGCTTCGAGACCGCTCAGGGAGACGTGCGAATCGAAGGCGCCGTGATCGACTGCGACTCCGGCTCGGGCAAGGCGTCTGCGATCGAGGCCATCCGCATCCCGTTTTCTGCATAGGGAAGGGTCCGCGGGCGCGAAGAGCCCGCCTTCAGGGATCCTGCGCGACCGGAATCCGCGGAAGCGGATTGCGGTCTTGCGCCGAAGATTCGCCGTTCTCCTGATCGACCGGCGGGCGCGGAATCAGGAGCCAGAGCAGGACGAAGGGCAAAAACCAGGGCAGATACAGATAGAACCAGTGGGTCAGGGTGAGCTGAAACGCGACCAGGATCGAGGCGGTCAGCGCGGCGAGCTCGATCGGGCCCTTCTCCCGTGGCACGAACGCGACAACGACTGCCAGGGCTACGGCGAGAACGGCGAATGCGGGCTGCAGGAACCCCAGGTCGGGGATCCCCTCCGCGTGGTACTGGCCCCACCCCCAGAGCGAGAACGGCGAGTCGCGTCCTGCCTGGAAGCCGACGGTGCGGCTCCAGAAGGTCCGAATCGCATCCCAGAGATCGGGCTCGAGCAGCAGGATCACGAACGAGACCAGCGTGGCGAGGGCGAACGCGAGCGCGAAGCGCACGAGGCGACGCAGCTCGAGGGTCGGATAGCTGGCCCAGAGCGGTGCGAGGAGCAGTCCTCCGAACTTCGTCCAGCCCGCGAGCGCGACCGCCGTGCCGCGTGCCCACACCGACGAGGCGAGCCAAAAACCGAAGACGAGGAACGCGGGCATGATCGTGTCGTTCGTGTTCGCGTTCAAGGCGTACGCCGTGAACGGGTAGGCGCACCAGGCGAACGCCAGCATGGCCGCGAGCCGGACGCCGCCGAAGCGAAGCCCGACGAGCCCGAGCCCGACGATCGTCAGCAGGTCGAACAGGATCGACGTCGCGTGCGCGCCGGGAAGCGAATCCCACTTTCCGCTCCAAGGAAAGGCAAGCGTCGCGGGAACATAGGCGGCGTACGCAACCGGGCCGTAGGTATCCCCACGCTCGATCGCCGCTTCGCAGCGCCCATTGGTCTGGATCCGCTCGCGGACGTTGCCGTCGGCATCCTTTGGGCCGCACTCCTCGAGATCCCCTCGCTGCGGCATGTTTCCGTACGGAGCCTCACCGTCCAGGATGCGGCTGGCGCCGACGACACCCGCGAGTCCAACGTCGATCACGCCGCGCGGCGCCTCGACGTTCAGGCCGACCCGGAATCCGAGGAAGAAGATAGCCGCCGCTGCGAAGACCCACGTGGGCCAGACCGGTCGGAGCGCGCTCTCGCGCTTGCGAATGCCTACCCAGACGCTTCTCCCGAGCAGGTAGCCGAGCACCGGATACACGAGCGGCACGCTGGCGAAGATCTCTCCGCGGCTGAAGAACGCGAGCGAGACGGAGAACGAGAGCAGGACGAGCAGATCGGCGTTTCGCACGGACACGGGACGGCGTAGGTCGGCGAGCCCCACGAAGAAAACGAGACAAAACGCCAGCCAGACGTATGGCTTCAGGAGCGTCTTGCCGCCGAACGACCCCTTTCCCCCTCGCGCCATTCCCCAGGCGACCTGCGGGCCCGTTCGCACCTCGCTGACGCTCTCGCTGGTGTCGTGAACGACCGCCTGGGCGATCTGACCGGCCTCGCCGGACCAGGCTTTCACGAGCCAGGTTCTCGTCTCCTCACGGAAGGTCGCCGAGGTCGTCGGATCCGGCGGGTAACGCTCGAGCCAGCTCGCCACCTTGGGATGAGCGAGCGCGACGGCGATCGCCTGCTCATCGGTGAGACGTGCGGTCTCCTGGCCGGTGGCTGCCATGGCTGGACACGCAAGGACTCCGCCGGTCAGGACGACGGCCGCCACGGCGAGAAGAGATCTCAGCGGGTGCGAGTGGGCCCGAACGACCAGAGCTTATTACCGACGAAGTTGATCGGCGTGACCAACACGATCGCGATCGCCTGGCCGACGATCTCCGGCAGACCGATCTCGACGAGCATGGCGAGAGCCAGGAGATTGGCAACGAGAGCGATCGCGGAGACGACGAAGAACCGCATGCCCTGGTAAGCGACGCTCCCTCGCTGCTCGCGAAACG
>JACCUU010000302.1 GCA_013811645.1 Actinomycetota bacterium
ACGAGAGGCCAGGTGATCGCCACCGAGCCGATCCCCGAGCGATTCTTCGCGATCCCGCACTACGGTCGCCACGGTTACGACTACTGGCACCAGACGGAGGACGGACGAATCGTCGCGGGCGGCTTCCGCGACGTCTCGCTCCAGGAGGAGTTCACAGCCGACGAAGTCCTGACGCCGAAGGTGCAGCAGGCGCTCGAGGACTTCGTCGCGTCGCTGGTCGAGCGCCCGCTGCGCGTGGACTACCGCTGGGCGGGGATCTTCGGGATGATCTTCGACTTCCTTCCCGCGGTCGGCCGCGTGCCCGGCGAGGACGGCCTCTGGATCGCAGGCGGATACTCCGGCCACGGCAACGTCCTCGGCTTCGCGTGCGGGAGACTCGTCGCGCGCGCGATCCTCGGCGATCGCGACCCGCTGCTCGACCTCTTCGAGCCTGCGAGGCTTCTTGCCGGATGAGTGTCGAGGACTGTCTCGCCTGCGATCTGACCGATGGACGGCTGCCGCTTCCCGGCGGTCGAGTGCACGAGACGCAGCACTGGCTGGTCGAGCACTGCGTTGGCCCGCTGGGAGTGGGCACGTTGCTCGTCAAGCCCAGACGACATGTCGTGCACGTGGCGGAATTGGATGACGCGGAGGTGAAGGAGCTCGGGTCACTCCTTCAGAGGGTCGCGGCAGTCGTGACCGAACTCACGCATCCGGAGCAGGTCTACGTGACGCTGTGGTCGCACGCCGATGCGGTGCCGAGACACATCCACTGGGTCGTGCAACCGGTGACCGCTGCGCGGATGGCCGAGCACGGCGGCCTCCACGGCGCTCGAATCCAGGTTGAGATGTTCGATCGGCGCGTCGAACCTCCGGCAGACGAGGTGGAAGCATTCTGCGAGCACGCGCGAGAGGCATTCGCCCACGACGCGCGATCCTCTATGACGCCTTCACAGCCGAGATCAGCTTCAACACCGAGTCCTTGGCGTCGCCGAACAGCATCGTCGTCTTCGCGTCGAGGTAGAGCTCGTTGTCGATCCCCGCGAAACCCGGGTTCATCGACCGCTTGAGGACGACGATGCTCGCTGCCTTGTCCACGTCGAGGATCGGCATGCCGTAGATCGGGCTGCCGGGGTCGCTGCGCGCAGCCGGGTTCGTCACGTCGTTCGCACCGATGACGAGCACGACGTCCGTCTGCGGGAAATCGGGGTTGACGTCGTCCATCTCGTGCAGCTGCGTGTAGGGCACGTTCGCCTCCGCGAGCAGCACGTTCATGTGGCCGGGCATGCGGCCCGCGACCGGGTGGATCGCGTACTTCACCTCGACGCCCTTCTCCTCGAGGACGTCGGCGAGCTGCCGCACGTCATGCTGCGCCTGCGCCACGGCCATGCCGTAGCCAGGAGCGACGATGACCTTGCGGGCGAACGAGAGCTGCACCGCCACGTCCTCGGGCGAGGTCGCACGGACCGTCCGGCCGTCGTCGGTTCGCGCGACGCCCGCCCCGACCTGAACCTGTCCGAACGCGCCGAAGAGGACGCTGGTGACGGAGCGGTTCATCGCCTTCGCCATCAGCAGCGTCAACAGCGTCCCGGCGGCGCCCACGAGCATCCCCGACACGATGAGCACCGTGGAGTCGAGCACGAACCCGGTCGCGGAGGCCGCGAGGCCGGTGAACGCGTTCAGGAGCGAGATGACGACGGGCATGTCGGCCCCACCAATGGGAAGGACGAACATGACGCCGAAGAGGAGCGCGAGCCCGATCAACGCGTAGAGCACCCACTGCTCCTCGAGACCTGCCACCGCGGCCGTGCCGAGGGCCGCGGCGCCGCCCAGGACGGCGATGTTCACGATGTTCTGGCCGGCGAAGACGATCGGCCGTCCGCTGATGAGCTCCTGCAGCTTGGCGAAGGCGACGGCCGAGCCGGCGAACGAGATCGACCCGATCAGCGCCGAGAGCACGATCGAGACGGTCTCCTCCCGCAGCGGATCCGCGGCGTTGTGCCATTCGGAGAGCGCGACCAGCGCAGCGGCACCTCCTCCGACCCCGTTGAAGATCGCCACCATCTGCGGCATCGCGGTCATCCGGACGCTGCGCGCGCCGATCAGCCCGACCACGCTGCCGATCACGAGCGCGACGACGATCCACAGCCAGTTTCCAAGGCCCTCCAGGAGGAGCGTCGTGGCGATCGCCAGGAGCATCCCCGCTCCACCGATCCAGTTCCCCTTGCGCGCGTGCCGCGGCGAGGAGAGGAACTTCAGGGAGACGACGAAGCAGGCGATCGTGATCAGGTAGAGGATCGCGACGACATCGGGATCTGAGATCATTCGCCGCCCTTTTTGGGCTCCGGGCGGCGTTTGAACATTCCGAGCATCCGGTCGGTGACGAACCAGCCGCCGACGACGTTCGCCGTCGCCAGCACGAGCGCGGTGAAGCCGACGACCTTGGTAAAGGTGTCGTCGGCCGTTCCGAGAACGATGATCGCGCCGACGATCACGATTCCGTGGATGAAGTTCGCCCCCGACATGAGCGGGGTGTGCAGCATGGTCGGCACCTTCGCGATCACCTCGAAGCCGAGAAAGGCCGCCAGCACGAGGATCGTCAGCTCGATGACGAGCGGGAGATCGGTCACGCGCTCGTCTCCGCGCCCCGAGTCACGCACGCACCCGCGGTGATCTCGTCCTCCCAGTCGAGCGCCAGCTCTCCGTTCGGCGCCAGGTGCTGCAGCAGCGCGGCGATGTTGCGTGAGTAGAGCTGGCTCGCGTGAAACGCCATCAGGGAGGGGAGGTTCGTCGTGCCCACGATCGAGACGCCGGCGCGCTCGACGACCTCACCCGGAACGGTGAGCTCGCAGTTGCCGCCGGTCTCCGCCGCCAGGTCGACGATCACGGAGCCGGGACGCATGCGCTCGACCGCGGAGGCGGGGATGAGCTTCGGCGCAGGCCGGCCGGGAACGGCCGCGGTGGTGATGACGACGTCGAAGTCCGGAATCCGCTCCTCGAGCGCTGTCTGCTGTTGCTCCTGCTGCTCGGGCGTGAGCTCGGTCGCGTAGCCGCCGGCGGTCTCCTCGGCGCGAACGCCCAGATCGAGAAACGACGCGCCGAGGCTCTCGACCTGCTCTTGCACCGAAGGGCGGACGTCGAAGCCCGAGACGACGGCGCCGAGGCGCCGGGCGGTCGCGATCGCCTGCAGGCCCGCAACACCCGCGCCGATCACGAGCGCGCGCACCGGCGCGATCGTCCCGGCGGCTGTCATCAGCATCGGAAAGAGCCTGGGCACCCTGTCGGCCGCGAGCACCACCGCCTTGTAGCCCGCGACGGTGGCTTGGGACGAGAGCGCGTCCATCGCCTGCGCACGCGTGATCCGCGGGATCGATTCCATCGCGAACGCATCCACGCCGCGCTCGCGCAAGCGAGCGATTCCTTCGAAGTCGGTGAGCGGCTGCAGGAATCCGATGAGGACGGTGCCCCGCGCCAGTGCCTCGGCTTCCTGCGGCGAAGGCTTCGCAACGCGGACGACTCCACGCGCGCCGTCGAGAAGCACGGCGGAGTCCACGATGTCCGCTCCGGCTTCCGCATAGCTCTCGTCGAGGAAGCCTGCGGCCGCGCCCGCGCCGCGCTCGACCCGTATCTCGAAGCCCGACTCGCGGAGCTTGGAAACCGTCTCGGGAACGAGCGCCACGCGACACTCGCCGGGAGCCGTCTCCCTCGGAACCGCGACTCGCATGCCGGACGAGACTCTATTGGGAGGAGTCCAAGCCCGTTCTCGCAACCGGCAGGTGTAGGCCCAGCTTGGCAAAGCTCATGCGAAAACCACAGCCAGCGGCCGCGAAGCGGACGCCTTTAGGGATTTGCTCTGCGCCTAACTAGAGTCCTGCCCAGATCTCGAGCTTCTGCTTCGTGCGGCGGATCACTTCGTCGGTGTACTCCCGTGTACCCGCGTGGCCGCCCAGATCCGCAGTCCGGAGGCCCTCGGCCACGGCTTCGAGGCTCGCCTCGCGGACGGCCCTGCCCGCCGTCTGCAGCTTCTCGTCTTCGGCGTGCGAGAGCAGCGCGGCCGCAGCCAGGATCATGGCCATCGGATTCGCGATGTCCTTGCCCTCGAGTGCAGGAGCCGTGCCGTGCGCGGCCTCGGCCACGAGCGCGCTCGGCACGTAGTCGTCGCCGAATGCGACAAGCAGCGACTCGGAACCTGCGATCGAGCCGAACAGCGGCAGGACGAGGTCGGACAGGATGTCCCCGTCGCGGTTCAGCGCCGGGATCACCATCGGCGCGCCGCTGGACGAGACGAGCAGCGCAAATGTTGCGTCGATGAGCTGTGGCTCGTAGGTGACGTCGGGGTGACGCTCGGCGGCAGCGTCCATCTCCTCCTTGAGCATCCCTTCGTAGACCGGGCTCACGGTGTACTTCGGCCCGCCGAACACCTTGGCTTCCATGCGCTCCGCCTGCCGGAACGCGAACTCTGCGACGGCGCGGCACACGCGCCTCTCGATCCGCTCCGTGCGGAGCGCAACCTCGTCGTCCCCTTCGCCCTCGCGCCACTCCTTCGCGCCGTAGGCATCGCCGACCGCCATGCGTACGACGGAGATCGGCGAGTGCACGCCCCCGAACGGCACGACGCCGGGAATCCGTCGGCCGGTCCTGACGATGACCTTGCCGCCGATCTCCTCGCGAAGCATGCGATTGGGCGAGCCGACATCTCCGGCGCGCTCCGGCGTGATCGTGGCCGCCTTCAGGCCGTACCTGTGCTGCCTGATCGCCGCCGCCGCCTCGTAGACCACCTGGTTCTCCGTGGTGCGCCGGTTCTCGAGCGACAGATCGAAGCGGGGGAATTCGAGCGTCGTTCCGACCACATCGGGAGCCAGAACGCGCAGCGCTTCCTCGAGCAGCTCTTGACCCGTCTGGTCGCCCTCGAGGACGACGATCGTACTCATGGGCTACAGTCTATTGGATCGAAATGGAAGACGTCATTCACTCTTGCATTTCGCATTCGTATTTCGTACTGTGCTGATCTCGAAACGCCGGTAAGGAGGAAGAATCGTGGCACGAAAGACAATCCTCGTCTGTGACAAGTGCTCGAAGGAAGTCTCCGAGGGAAGAGGGGCGCTCATGCGTCTCAACTTCACAGATGCCCGCCGCGGCTCGAAGCAGGCCGATCTCTGCGACGACTGCGCGGGCGGCATGCCCGGTCACGCGGTAGCACGCCGCGGCCGGAGACCGAAAGCGGTCGCCGCCTCGTAAGACAGACGCCCGGTGACTGTCACCGCGAGTGACAGTCACCGGTGTTTCCCGCTCTTTCCTCAGAAGGGCCTGCCCCGTACGAAAGAGCGTCGGAGGCCGGGATTACCATGGGCAGATGGCTCTCTCGCTCGTCGTCGGGCCGGCGCATGCCGGCAAGGTCGCGTTGCTCCTCGGGCGCTACCTCGACGTCCTCGACCGTGAGCCGTGGCTCGTCGTGCCCAATCGGGCGGACGTCGAGCGCGTCGAGCGAGATCTCCTTCGGCGCAGGCCTGCTCTCCTTGCGGGCCGCATCGGCACGTTCGACGATCTCTTCGAGCAGATCGTGGCCGGAGAACCCGAACGGTGTGGCGTCGCGAGCGACGCGCAACGTGCGCTCGCGGCACGGCGCGCGATCGCGGACACCTCGCTCGAAGCGCTCGGCGCCTCCTCCGGCTCGAGCGGATTCGTCGACGTGCTCCTGTCCGCGGTCGGAGAGCTCGAGTCTGCCCTGCTCGATCCCGAAGCGGTCGGAGGCGAGCTCGGGCGTCTCGCCCGCGGGTATCGCGCCGAGCTCGGCCGGCTTGGACTCTGGGATCGGGACGGCCTGCGTCGTCGCGCGGCCGAACGGATCCAGGGCGACCTCGAAGCCTGGGGACGCGAGCCAGTCTTCGCGTATGGCTTCGAGGACCTGACTGGGGCGGAGTGGGCGCTGATCGAGGCGCTGGCCGCGCGCACGGACGTGACCGTCTCGATCCCGTACGAGCCGGCGCGACCGGCCTTCGCCGCGCTCGAAGGAACGGTCGACGACCTCGCAGCTCTTGCGGCGGGTGCCGTGGAGGAGCTGGCGCCCCTCGAGCATCGCCCTGTTCCTCTGCCGCTGTCTCATCTCGAACGCGAGCTCTTCGGCAACGGGCAGGTTCTGGACGAGTCGCTCGACGGCTCGGTCGAGTTCCTCGAGGGAGCGGGGGCTCGGGGGACCGTCGAGCTCGTCGCCGCGGAGCTTCTCAGCCTCATCCGAGCCGACACGCCACCGGATCGGATCGCGATCGTCTGCGAGTCGCCTGAGCGTTGGCGTGCGACCTTCGAGTCCGTATTCGGCCCACTCGGCATTCCGTACGGATTCGAGCATCCGTTGCGACTCGGCGAGACTCCACTCGGGGGCGCGTTGCTCTCCCTGCTCCGGTACGCGTGGCGTGGCGGCGGCCGAGCGGAGCTCTTCGCCTTTCTGCGCTCGCCGTTCTCGGGCCTCGAGCGCCGCTCGGTCGACTTCGTCGAAGGGCGTCTGCGCGGGCGCGCGATCGTGGATCAGGACCGGGTCGAGGAGGAGAGCGAGAAGCTTCGCGGCGCGCACGTCCCCGCACTCGTGGAGCTGCGTGCGGAGGCCGACCCGGTCGCCGCTGCCCGCACCTTGCTGAAGACGATGATCCGAAACGCCTGGGGCCTCGACGCTCCTCCTGTGGGAGACGACGCGCGCGGGGATGCGCGTGCCTACCGCGCGGCGGGGCGCACGTTCGACGAGCTGTCGGACTTCGCGAAGCTGGACGGTCGGCCTATCGCTTCGGACGATGTCATCGCGGCGCTCGAGCGAACCGCGGCGCGGCCGGTCGCCGCTGGCGAGAGCGGCCGTGTGGCCATCCTCGACTACGGCCGAGCGCGCACGAGGATCTTCGAGGTCGTCTTCCTGCTCGGGCTGGAGGAGGGGAGCCTGCCGCGGCGCGATCGGCCCTCGCCGTTGCTGGACGACGACTCCCGCCGTGAGCTCGGGGGCCGGCTCGAGCGGCCGA
>JACCUU010000303.1 GCA_013811645.1 Actinomycetota bacterium
CGTTCTCGTCCACGAGACGGACTCGCGGCACGCGGATCTCCTCGTTGATGCGCTCCTCCCGCTTGCGTGGAACCACTCGGTCCAGGCTCGGCCGGCGGCGGCGCGGTCTCAAAAGCTAATCACCAGATTCTCGATTCCCTCCTCGTATACGACAAAACCGCTGCAAGCAGCGGCATGATCCTCGTCGACCGATCGGCTCGGTTGAACCTCCGCGAGCTCGCGCCCGGGAGGTGAGGAAGCATGGTCTCGCTCCTGCTTGCAGGGGAGGATCCTAGCACCTACGACGACCGTGGCTCTGCGACGAGTCCACGGAATCTCTCCAAGAGCTCGTCCAGCGACACCGTCGACTGCTCACCCCCGTGCTCTCTGACGGCGAGTGCGGCGTCGCTCTCGCGTTCGCCGTAGACGACGACAAATGGAACCTTCTCGAGCTCGGCCTCGCGGATGCGCTTTCCGAGCGTCTCGTCGCGCTCGTCGACCTCCGCGCGGAAACCGTCATCGCTCAGACGCTCGCGCAGCCTCCTCGCCGCCTCACGATGCGCCTCACCGACTGGGACGACGCGCACCTGCACAGGAGCGAGCCAAAACGGAAAGTCGCCTCCGTAGTGCTCGACGAGGATCCCGATGAAGCGCTCGAGCGAGCCCAGAAGCGCGCGATGGATGACGACGGGGCTGTGCTCCCGGTTGTCCGGGCCCATGTACGTGAGCCCGAAGCGAACAGGCATCTGGTAGTCGAGCTGGATCGTGCCCATCTGCCAGCTTCGTCCCAGGACGTCGGTCATGTGGAGATCGATCTTCGGCCCGTAGAACGTTCCCTCGCCCGGCGAGATCTCGTACTTCATGTCGTGGCGGCGCAGGGCGTCCTCGAGCGCGCTCTCGGCACGATCCCATTGCTCGTCCGTGCCGAGCCGCTTCTCCGGGCGCGTCGAGAGCTCCCCACGAGCGACGACGCCGAAGCGGTCGTAGAGGTAGCGCACGAACTCGATCATGGAGTCGATCTCGCCCTGGATCTGATCCTCGGTCACGAAGACATGCGCGTCGTCCTGCGTGATGTGCTTGACGCGCAGGAGGCCATGGAGCGTTCCGCCGCGCTCGTCGCGATGGAGCGTCGAGGATTCCGCGTAGCGAATAGGAAGGTCGCGATAGGAGCGAAGCTGAGACCCGAAGAGCAGCATGTGGCCCGGACAGTTCATCGGCTTCAGGGCCATCGGCTCCTCGCCCTCGTGCGGACGCACGAAGAACATGTTCTCCTCGTAGTTCTCGTAGTGCCCCGAGGTGACGTACGTCTGGAGGTCGTAGAGGAGCGGTGTCTTCACCTCCAGGTAGCCGCGCTTTCGGTTCTCCTGTCGGCGCAAATCCTCGAGCGAGTTCCAGATCACCATGCCCTTCGGATGCCAGAAGGGAGATCCGGGCGAGTGGTCGGAGAGATGGAAGAGATCGAGATCGCGTCCGAGGCGGCGGTGGTCCCGCGCGCGCGCCTGCTCGAGCCGTTCGAGATGTGCGTCGAGATCGGCCTGGGAATAGAAGGCCGTGCCGTAGATCCGCGTCAGCTGAGTGTTCTTCTCGTCGCCGCGCCAGTACGCGCCCGCCAGGCTCGTCAGCTTGAACGCCTTGATCGGGGAGGCGTCCTGGAGGTGCGGGCCGCGGCAGAGGTCGGTGAAGTCGCCCTGCGTGTAGAGCGAGATCGGCCCGCCGGCCTCGCGCGCGAGCTCGACCTTGTACGGCTGGGACTCCCCCTCGAAGCGGGACAGGGCAACCTCGCGCGAGATCTCCTCCCGCGTCCAGCTGCGCCCCTCGGCGATCTCCCGGCGCATCTCGTCCTCGATAGCCTCGAGATCGGCTTCCGAGATCGGGTCCGGAAACTCGAAGTCGTAGTAGAAGCCGTCCGCGATCGGCGGCCCGATCGCGATCTTGACACCCGGATGGAGGCGGAGCACCGCTTCCGCGAGCAGGTGGGCGCTCGAGTGACGGAGCACCCAGAGTGCGTCGGGGTCCTCAGTGTTGCGCGTCGTCAGGAGCTGGATGCGCTCACCGTCCGCGAGCGGCAGGCGAAGGTCGCGGGTGTAGCCGTCCACGCGCACGGCCACCGCCTGCTCGGCGAGCTTCGGGCCGATCGCGCGGGCGGCGTCGAGCCCTGAGGCGCCGTCCGGGAGCTCGAGCTCGGAGGAATCGGGGAGGACGACTTTCATCGCGCCAGGATAGTCAGCGGTGGCGCG
>JACCUU010000029.1 GCA_013811645.1 Actinomycetota bacterium
TACGACGGGCTCGAGGCGCGCTGGGGCTCGCTGCTCGACCTGGTGAACGCAGCCTGTCTCGCGGTCTTCATCGCCGAGCTCGGGCTGCGGATCACCGCCTATTGGCCGCGCCCGTGGAGGTTCTTCACGAACGGCTGGAACATCTTCGACTTCGTCGTCGTCATGGCCGCGTTCGTGCCCGGGATTCGCCAGAACTCGACGTTGCTTCGCCTCGTCCGTCTGCTCCGCATCGTTCGACTCGTGCGGTGCTTCCCGACCTTCGCGTGCTCCTACTCGGCGTCTGGCGAAGCCTCCTGCCACTCGCCTCGATCGCCGCGGTGACCGCGATGATCCTCTTCGTCTACGGCATGGTGGGCTGGATCCTGTTCGCGGACGAGCTTCCCGAGCGGTGGGGGAACATCGGCACGGCGATGCTGACGCTCTTCGTGATGCTGACGCTCGAAGACTTCCCTGTCTACATGGAAGAGGCGATGGAGATCCACTCGTGGGCCTGGATCTA
Organism: Actinomycetota bacterium; assembly: GCA_013811645.1. Lineage (GTDB taxonomy): Bacteria > Actinomycetota > Thermoleophilia > Gaiellales > Gaiellaceae > GMQP-bins7. Next base: position 500 of record JACCUU010000029.1, read on the forward strand.
CTTCGTCAGCTTCATCCTCGTGGCCGCATTCATCGTGCTGAACGTGTTGATCGGCATCGTCCTGAACTCGATGGAGGAAGCGCGCGAGCTCGAGCGGCGGCAAGCGATCCGCGATCGGCACCCGGGTCGTCGCCAGGCCGCCTCGCCGCTCGACCCGGAGGCGCACGCGCACGTCTCGGAACGCATCGTGATCCTGCGCAGAGCGCTCGACGACCTCGAGGTCGAGCTCGCCCTCGAGAGCGATCCGAGACGGGGCTAGCTGTCGCCCCTCGCAACCCCCCGCAGAAGGTAGGCGGCAATCGGCTCCGCTTTCCCCTTCACGCGGCGAGGTGGAAGCGCCTCGACCTGCGCCCGCTCTCCGAGCAGACGATAGGTCTCGGCGCCGATCAGCACCTCCCCGACGGGCGCCTCGGACTGAAGGCGCGCCGCCACGTTGACGACGTCGCCGACGAGCCCGTGCTTGCGATGCCCGCGCGCGGCACCGACGACACCCGCGTGCACCTCGCCGCTGTTGACTCCGACCCGGAACCGCGGCCAGTCGTCATGCCCTTCCGCAGCCTTCCGCGCGGCTCGTTGCAAGAGCAGGCTCGCGCGTGCTGAGCGAACGGCGTGATCGGGTTCGTCGCGTTTCCCGAATACGACCATGAGCTCGTCTCCGACGATCTGGTGCACTTCGCCGCCGGCTCGCTCTATCAGCGGGATGATCCGCTCGAAGTAGACGTTCAGCATGGCTGCGACCTGAGACGCGTCGTGCTGCTCCGAGTAGCGGGTAAACCCTTCGAGATCCGCGAGGACGATGCTCACGTTCTTCGCCCCGGCAAGCGTCTCGTCCAGATACAGAGCGCTGAAACGCTCCTCGTGCCATTCGCTGCGCGCCGCCTGCCCGATCACGAGGAAGGCGCCGAGCATCAGCACGTGCCACTCCCACCACGACAGCTGCCAGTTGCTCGCCCAGGCGATGACCACCATCGCCTCCGCGAGGAATGCGAACGCGAGAGTGAACGCGAAGACGAAGCGCTCGGGACGTCTTCGGTACAGGCGCACGTAGCCGAGCGCGGCGACGCCGTAGAGCCCGAGTCCCACCGCGGCCAGGACGAGCTGCCAGCCGTCGAGCTCCTCGGCCTCGAGCGGTCCGTCGAGTGGCGGGAGCTCGGCAAGCGAGACCACGGCCCAGGCGGTCATCAACGCAAAGAGACCCGCAAGTAACAATCGAGCGTGCTGGACGACGCTCCGCGCGCGCTCGGGCCGAAGCTCTATCGCCGACGCTGCCGCGAACACGCCCGCCACGACGAGTCCGAACGGCGTAGCGAGCTCGAAGCCGGCGTTCGGGCCGAGGAGGACGGTCGGGGTCGCCAGCGCATGGAGGCCGAGGAAACCGGAGCTGGCGATGAACGCGAGCGAGATGAGGAAGAGCCGCGCGTCTCGGCGGCGGCGCGCGGCGGCGCTGATCGCCCAGCCGAGGGCCGTCGCCACCACGGCCGCTCCCAGGACGAGCCAGAAGTGCGCCTGTTGATTCTCCCAGCTGATGTCCACCTTAGGCCGCGCGAGGAGGATCGCGAGGAGCGCGAGGGGCGCGAGGACCACGGCGAGCCAGGAGCCGGTGTGCATGGCGGCAGGGGTCAGGCTAAAGCCTGAGCGCAAAGCCGTGCCACCCACGTCGTCAGGTCACGCCTCAGACTTGACCTCGAGGTTGTGCCGATCAACAGCGCTGGTCAGACTTCAGCCTGATCTCGTCTTTGGGTTGAACGCGGCCGAAGACCTCAAACCGGGGGTCAGGCTGCAGTCTGACCCCCCGGCATCGTGTGGCTACACCTGACCCCAACTCCGCGCCACCGCTGACTATCCTGGCGCGATGAAAGTCGTCCTCCCCGATTCCTCCGAGCTCGAGCTCCCGGACGGCGCCTCAGGGCTCGACGCCGCCCGCGCGATCGGCCCGAAGCTCGCCGAGCAGG
>JACCUU010000033.1 GCA_013811645.1 Actinomycetota bacterium
GAACCTCACGCACGGAGCCTGGCCAAAAAAAAGCCTGCGGTGCCGTGGACGTGCGGGAGCGTCTGCAGGAACTCGGGTCTTCGGGGATGCCGGAACTGCGGCCACTCGTCTGCGAGTGTGGGGTCGATATCGAGCTCCGAGGCATCGACCACCACCTCCGACTCATCAGCATTGATCGTGCACACCGAGTAGACGATCGTCCCTCCCGGCCTGACTCGCTCAGCGGCGGCGTGCAGCAGCTCCAGCTGAAGATCGGGAAGCGGCTCCGCGCGCCAGCGAAGATCCGGCCGCCGGTTGAGCACCCCAAGCCCCGAGCAGGGCGCGTCCACGAGCGCCCGGTCGAACCCGTCGAGCCCGGGCGGCAAGTCGCGGCCGTCTGCGACGACGACCTGCAGGTCGGATGCTCCGAGCCGACGCGCCGTCACCTCGAGCTCTTGCGCCCTCGCCTCGTTGACGTCCACGGCGACGACGTCGCCGGCGAGCATCGTCGCCTTGCCTCCGGGGGCCGCGCAAAGGTCGAGCGTCCGCTCATCGTCCTGCGCTCCGACGGCCAGCCCCACGAGCTGGGAGGCGCGACTCTGCGGCCAGATGCGCCCCTCGCCGAGCGCGCTCTCGTCGATCCGGTCGACGACCCAGGCGCCGGGTATGTCGGGATCGAGACTGCCCGCGATCTCTCCTTCGAGGAGACGAACGGCGACCTCCGCGGGTTCGTTCTGCGCACACATGAGCTGAATAGCGTCGGACGCGCCGAGATCGCGCCACCATGTCTCCGCCACCCAGTCCGGATAGGAATGCTTGAGCGCGGCTTCGCGCGCGCTCGCTTCCGGGAGCGCGTCCAGCAGGTCGCCGATCCCATCGGCGAGCCGCCGGAGAACGGCATTCGTGAAAGCGACCGCTCGCGACAGCCTGGCTGCGCGAACGAGCTCGACCGATTCGTTCACCGCCGCATAGCGCGGTACGCCGTCGACGAACGCGAGCTGATACGCGCCCAAGCGCAGAGCAGCTCGGACCGGCGGATCGAGACGGTGCACCTTCCGGCGTCCGAGAGTCTCGATCGCGTGATCGAGCGTCCGCACACGCTGTACCGCGCCATAGGCGAGACGCTGGGCGAGCGCACGGTCCCGCTCATCCAGCCCGCCGGCCGCGGTGCGGAACGCATGATCGGCGTACGCGTCGTCTTCGAAGACCCGCAGGAGCACCCGGTACGCCGCCCGCCGAGCGGGGCTTATCTCAGCCCGCGAAGCCACGCGTCGTATTCCATTCTGCGACCCCCCTCAGGCTGCACTTCGAGCGGCTCGAACGAGCCGTCGTGTGAGACACACGCGCGCCAGACCGTCACGTCGCGATCGTTGAGTCGCAGCCGCGCCCCGATGTGCGGGGAGAGCGCGCGGACACGGTTCACGAGCTCGTCCGGCGGTCGCGAGGGTTCGAGGACGCGATCGGCGGCCGCGATCTTGTCGGCGTACGTGACGCCCTCGTCGGATTGAGGTCGATACACACGGTCTGGGTCTTGCAGTACGTCGGTCAGGAGCTCGACCGCGATCGGCGCTGCCTTGGCGAAGAGCGCCCCGGTGTCATCCCCCGGCTCGATCGCGAATGTTCGCTGCGCAGCGATCGGCCCGGCGTCCAGCTCCTTCACGAGCTCGATGATCGTGACGCCGGTCTCCTCGTCTCCGGCCATCAACGCGCGCTCGACCGGCGCCGCGCCCCGCCAGCGCGGGAGAAGCGACGGATGGACGTTCAGCCAGAGCCGTTCCGCCAGCAGCGACTGCGGGACAAGGCGTCCATACGCGACGGCGACCACGATCGGCGCGCCCAGTTCCAGCCCAGCCTCGAGCAGATCGGGTTGGAGCACCGGGATCCCGAGCGCCCCCGCTGCGATCTTGGCCGGAGGCGGTGCGAGCTTCCGTCCGCGTCCCGCGGGCGCATCCGGTCGAGTGAGCAGGCAGCTGATCTCGTGCGTGACTGCGAGCCGGTTCAGGACGTCGGCGCCGAACCGCGCGGTGGCCGCTACCGCGACCCTCACCGAGAACCGAGCACGGGCTGAGGCCGGAGCTTGCCCTGCGCCGCGCGACGAGACTCGTCATCGGTTCGATCGACGATGAGCACGCCATCCAGGTGGTCGAGCTCGTGCTGCACGATCCTCGCCGAGGGCTCCTCGAGGTCGAGCTTCACCGGCTCGCCGTCCGCGCCGAGGCCCTCGATGGTCACCGCAACGGGGCGCTCGACCGGCACGAGCACCTCGCGCAGCGACAGGCAGCCCTCATCGTCCACTTCGGTCTTGCCGGAACGCTTGGTGAGCACGGGGTTCACCAGCACGCGGTCCTCGCCCGCATCGGTGAAGACGAAGAGACGTCGGAGGACTCCCACCTGCGTCGCCGCCAGACCGACACCCTGGGCCTCGTGCATCAACGCGGTCATCCGCTCGGCCAAGCGGCGAACGTCGTCGTCGACGACCTCGATCTCCCTCGCTTTCATGCGCAGCACGGGATCGCCGTACTGGCGGATCCGGGCAAGAGCGAGCATGCGCCGCGCTTCGAGCTCGAGCTCCCGCTCGTCGGCCTCGTGCTCGTGCTCCTCGTCGTGCTCGTTTTCCTTGCCGTGCTCGTGCTCCTTGCCGTGGTCGTGAGCGTGATCGTGGGCCATCGCGCGGCGAGTCTAGCCAAGTGACACTGTGTCACTTGGCGTGCCTTCAGAGGGACTGCGGATCGACGTCGACGACCACCGACAGCCGGTCTCGCCGCATCGCCGGCGCGGCCGCGGCGAGCAGCGAGGCAGCACGGCTCGCGAACGCTCGCGGCGACGGCGTCTTCGCGACCAGCTGCGCGCGGTGCCGGCCACGCAGCCGGAGCAGCGGTGCCGGACCGATCAGGCGGACGCTGGCTTGGGTAAGCGCGCCACGGAGCTCGGTCAGAACCCGGAGCGGCGCGGCCGGCTCGTTGCCGGACACCACGATCGAGACGAGATGGCTGAAAGGCGGGTAGCTGAGCTCCTCCCGGCGGGCGAGCTCGCGCGCCAGAAAGCCGGCGACGTCGTGCCTGATCGCGAACGCAAAAGGAATCGCGTCCGGCTGGAAGGTCTGGACGAGCACCTTTCCCGGGGCATCGCGGCCGCTTCGCCCCGCCAGCTGGGTGACGAGTTGGAAGGTTCGCTCCTCGGCGCGAAAATCCGGAAATGCGAGGCCTGTGTCCGCATCCACGACCGCCGCGACCGCCACGCCCGGGAAGTGGTGGCCCTTTGCCACCATCTGCGTGCCGATCAAGACCGCAGCGCGGGCGCGCGTGAAGCGTTCGAGGGCCTCGCGGAGCGCTCCCGGCTTCTCGGTCGTGTCGGCGTCCAGCCGGATTCGCTCGAGCCCCGGCACACGGCGCGCGAGCTCGGCCTCGAGCCGCTGCGTCCCCGCCCCGATGCGTGCGAGCTCGACGGAGCCGCACTCGGGGCACTGCTCGGGAAGTTCCTCTGAATACCCGCAGTGATGGCAGCGCAGGCGCCCTTCGCGGTGCAGCGTCAGGGTGACGTCGCAGCTCCGGCAGCGTCGAGACACTCCGCAGGCGCGACAGTGGATCGCCCCGGAGATGCCGCGGCGATTCAAGAGCAGCACAGCGCGGCCTCCCCGTTCTTCCACGGCGGCGAGCTCCGCGAGCAACGGCGCCGAGAGCGGATAGCCGGCCTGACGCCGCAAATCGACGAGCCGCACGGTGGGCATCGGCGCCCCGATGCGCGACGGGAGCTCCAGCCGCCGCAGCCGCGCCCAGCTCTCGACCCGCGGTGTCGCGCTTCCGTAGATGGCGACCGCACCTTGCAGCGCAGCCCGCTTGGCCGCGACCGTACGGGCGTCGTATCGCGGATCCGACTCCTGCTTGAACGACGAGTCGTGCTCCTCGTCCACGATGATGAGCCCGAGCTTGTCGACGGGCGCGAAGACCGCGGAGCGTGCGCCGATGACGACACGTGCCTCGCCGCTAGCGATCCGCTCGCGCTCGTCGCGCCGTTCCGCGTCACCGAGCGCCGAGTGCAGGACAGCGACGCCCTCGCCGAAGCGTGCCGCGAAGCGACCCACCGTCTGCGGCGTGAGCGCGATCTCGGGGACGAGCACGATCGCACCGAGCCCGCGGGCGAGGGCGGCGGCACACGCCTGCAGATAGACCTCCGTCTTGCCGCTTCCGGTCGGGCCGTGCAAGAGAATGTGATCTCCGCCGCGGGCAAGGGCCGTCGTGATCGCACCGATAGACGCGCGCTGCGCAGGCGTCAGCTCCTCGGGCTCGGCCTCCCCTGCGAAGGCATCCCTGGGTGTCGGCGCCCGTCGCTCGCCTCGCCTGGCTCGGGCATGGGGCGCGACGAGCGCCAGCGCCCGCGCGGGAGTCGAGCCGTAGTACTCCGCTACCCACAGCGCGAGCTCGACGAGCGGACCGGGGATCTGGTCGACGACGGGTCCGGCGGCGGCGATCGCGACACCTGGCGGCGCCCCGACCCCCACTCGCACGACGACACCTCGTACCCGCCGTCCGCCGAGTGAGACGGAGACGACGGCGCCCCTCTCGACCCCCTCCTCCACCTCGTACGTGAATGCACGCGCCAGCGCGCGTGCCGTGACGAGCGGGTAGATCTCCGCGAGCGGCATCGCGGCGAGCGTAGCCTTGTGACTGTCACCCCAGGTGACTGTCACCCGCGTTTCTCGTCCCACCGGCTGCGGCCAGCGGTGTAAGGTCTCCCTTACATGAGCTGCTCGATGATCCGCCTCGACGCCGTCACCAAGCACTTCGGCCAGGTCGCCGCCGTCGACGAGACGTCATTCTGCGTCGAGCGCGGCGAGCTCGTAGCGCTTCTCGGCCCGTCTGGCTGCGGGAAGACCACGCTACTCCGGCTGATCGCCGGGTTCGAACGTCCGGACGCAGGCACCGTCGAGGTCGCCGGGCGCCAGGTCGCGGGTCGAGGCGGCTGGATTCCACCGGAGAAGC
>JACCUU010000039.1 GCA_013811645.1 Actinomycetota bacterium
CGAACGGGCGTAGGCTCATCGACGACGTGGCGGACATCGAAATCCGTGCCTTCGCGTGCGGCTACGGCCCGATCCTGAACGCGGCTCTCGGCCTGTGCAACCTCCCGCCGAACGACACCCTCTCGGACGGGGTGCAGACCAACGCTGACAACGCGTTCCTGTCGCAGTTCCCGTATGCGGCGATCCCGAATCGCGGCTACGAGCACACGGGACACAAGTAGGGATGAATGGGCGGAGGCTCGGAATGAAGCGATCGACGACAGTGCTCGTAGGGGGCGCCGTTGCGGTGGCGCTCGCTCTGGGGGCTCTTGTCGGCGGCGTTTTCGCCGAGTCTCCGTCCGCAGGTCCTTCGACCGCCGCACCCCGAGCGCTCGCAGATCAGGCGCTCGCGGGGGCGGCGGGAGGCATCACGCAGAGCGGCATCGCCGGGCTCGAGGCGCAGGTTCGGTCTCGTCCCGGCGACGCCGATCTGCTGACTCAACTCGGATTCGCGTACCAGCTCCGGTGGCGCGAGACGGCGGATCCGTCGTATCTGCCCCGTTCGGAGGCAGCGCTCCGCCGCGCGCTCGAGGCTCGGGCAAGCGACGCCAATGCGGTGCTGGGCCTAGGCTCGCTCGCGCTCATCCGGCACGAGTTCCGGAAGGCTCTCGCCTACGGACGCGACGCGCGGCTGCTGCTGTCCGGCTCGGGTCGCCCCTACGGCGTCATCGGCGACGCGCTCGTCGAGCTCGGCCGCTACGACGCCGCCTTCGCAGCGTTTCAACGGATGGTCACCCTTCGGCCCGGCCTCTCATCCTATGCACGGGTCTCGTACGCGCGTGAGCTGACCGGCGATCCCGCCGGTGCGCTGGCGGCCATGCGGCTTGCGCTCGACACCGCGACCGGCCAGCAGGAAGCCACCGCCTTCACGCTCGTCGAGATCGCCAAGCTGGAGCTGGCACTCGGGAGAGCCGAAGCGGCGGCACGCCATGCGCGAGACGCGCTACGCACATTCCCCGGATATCCGGCGGCCCGGCTAGAGCTCGCGCGGATCCAGGCGGCGGAGGGGAGGTTCGGACGCGCGCTGGCGGAGGCGCGGCGCGCGGTCGACGCCGTTCCGACCCAGCAGGCGGTCGCCCTCTACGCCGAGCTGCTCGACCGGACCGGGCGTCCGGCAGAGGCTCGGCGCCAGCGGACGACGATCGCGGTCATCGATCGGCTGCTGCAGGCCAACGGGGTGCGGGTCGATCTCGAGGCCGCCGTATATCGCGCAGACCAGGCCATCCGTCCACACCAAACTGTCGAGCTCGCGCGGAAAGCGCGAATGGCACGACCCTCGATTTACGGGGACGACGCACTTGCCTGGGCGCTTGCACGCGCCGGCCGCTGTCGCGAGGCGCTGCCTCTCGCCCGTAGTGCGCTGCGCCTGGACACGAAAGACCCGCTGCTCTACTTCCATCGCGGCTACGCCGAGGGCTGCGCGGGCAACCGCGACGCGATGCGCGCGTGGTACGAGCGCGCCCTCGCGCTCAACCCCGAGTTCTCGATTCGCTGGGCGCCCGTCGCCCGCGCCGCTCTGCGGTAGCGCGAGCTTCCGACAAGCGCGCGTCTACTCTTTCCGCGTGCCCGCACGTCGGCTGACATACGGGCTCTGCGCCGCAGTCGCGCTTCTTGCCTTCGGCTTCGCGCTGGCGTCGTGTGGCGGAGACAACGACGCGAAGACCACGACTCTCACGCAGCCGACCATCCCGACGACGACCGACGGCACGACAACAACTACGCCCACGACGACGAAGGTAGAGCTGCCGACGATCGTCCGGGTGCGAGTCGTCGACGGCGCTCCCAAAGGTGGCATCGTCCGAAAGGCGGTGGATAAGGGTGACCGCGTCGTCCTTGTCGCACCTCGGACGTCGCCGACCATGTGCACCTGCACGGCTACGACATCATGCGGGACGTGGCCGCAGGCGGCACGGCACGAATTCGTTTCCGGGCGACGGTGCCCGGGCGCTTCGAGCTCGAGCTCGAGGATCGGGGAGCTCAGATCGCGGACCTGACCGTCCAGAGCTCCTAACGTGGTGATCGCTCGACATGGCCGTTCATTGCGTTAGGGGCTCTAAACCGTGATGCTCGTCGCCCACGGGATCGGGGGCGTTCGCGACCTCCCGGTTCCCGAGTCCCTCTTCTTCGTCACCGCGGCGATCGTGCTCGTGGTCTCGTTCGTCCTGCTGGGTGCGCTCTGGCGGCGGCCCCTACTCGCCCGGCACCAGGGGCAAACGCTTCCGTAGGGGCTGCAGGCAGTCCTGCTGTCGCGCTTCCTGCGCATCCTTGTCGGCTCCGTCTCGGTCGCGCTGCTCATCCTCATACTGGTAACTGCGCTCTTCGGAACCACGCTCGAGCTCCTGAACTTCGCGCCCACCTTCGTCTACGTGATCTTCTGGCTCGGGCTTCCGCTCCTGTCCGTGCTCCTCGGCGACGTCTGGCGTGTGCTCAGTCCCTGGCGGGCGATCGCAGATGCGACGGTGTGGGCGATCGAGCGCACGGGCCGTGCAGCGGGGCCAGTCCTCGACTCACCGTGGCGGTACGGGCGCTATCCGGCGGCCGTCGCCCTCTTCGCGTTCGTCGCTCTCGAGCTCGCCCATCCACGACCTGCGTATCCCCGAACGCTCGGGGTTGCGATCGCGCTCTACAGCTACTGGGCGCTTGCCGGGATGGCCGTGTTCGGCCGGACGCGTGGACGAGGGGCGGGGAGGGGTTCGCGGTCGCATTCTCTCTGCTCGCACGGATCGCGCCCTTCGCCGTACGGGACGGAGCCATTGTCGCCCGTTGGCCGTTTGTCGGGCTCGCCGGGGCGGAGCGAGTGCCGGGCACGCTCGTCTTCGTGGCCGTCATGCTCGGCTCGACCAGCTTCGACGGCTTCAGCCGGACAACCATCTGGCAGAACCTGTTGGGGGACGTTCGCGCCAACGTGGCCGACGAGTCGCAGTGGGTGGTCGACCTCGCGACGACCTTTGTGAGCGTGGTGGGACTGTCGCTCTTCGTCGGTGTCGTGATCCTCACCTACCTCGTCGCGGTCTCGAGCGCACGTCTGCTCGTCCACACGCCGCGCTCGCTCGTACCCGATTTCGTGCTTCCACTGGTCCCGATCGCATTCGCGTACCTCGTCGCGCACTACTTCTCGCTCTTCGTCATCCAGGGCCAGTTCATCTTCACGCTCATCTCGGACCCGTTCGGCCGCGGCAGAGATCTCTTCGGGACCGTCGACTTCGCGCCGAATCTGTCTCGCCGGAAACCGTCTGGTGGGTGCAGGTCGCGGTCCTCGTGGTGGGGCATGTGGCGGGGCTCGCCATCGCCCACGACCGGGCGGTCTCGCTCTTCGAGAGCAGACGCGACGCTCTACGCTCGCAGTACCCGATGCTCGGGCTGATGATCCTGTACACGGTCGGAGGGGTATGGCTCCTGTCGCAGGGGTAGTGGCTCACGGCGGGGTTGGAGGAGCGATCGTCGAGGGACTCGTGTTCCTGACGGTTGTTGCCGTGCTGGTTGCCGTCTGGCTGCGCGAGCGGCGTGCGGGCCACGAAGAGGGTCCGGCGCGGTTCAGGAACGACGAGTAGGGAGCACGAACCCGGCGTAGAGCAAGACCGCGACGATCGCGAGGATCGGCGCGAGTGCGCCCACCCCGAGCCCCGCCAGCCCGCTGCCCAGGGCGGCGACCCCCACACCGGCGAGGATGAGGGCGTTCCCCAGCGGCCGGCGCCGGATGCTCGTGAGCGCGACGACGACGACGGCCAGCGTTCCGAGCGTGTTCCCGGCAATCGCGAGAACGCGCGCCGGCCATAGCTCGAGCACGTCCTGTGCCTCCGGAACATCTGATCCTGCGATCGAGGCTTCGAGCGGGACGGCGACGGCGACCCCGATCGCGAGACCCGAATACAAGAGCGCGAGCGGTCCCGCCCAGCGGCGTCCCACCAGGAGCAGCGAGCCGGCTCCGAGCAAGGGAGCGGTCACGAGCGCACCGCCCAGGTAGTAGATACGGAAGGCGGCCTCGCTCCACCCGGCGGCAGCGCCCCACGCGAGCGCTCCGGCGGCGAGTCCGTAGGCAGCGAGAGCAGCGCCCCACGCCAGTAGCTCCGGCCTGCGCTGCGTCCGAAAGCGGCGGATCAGCTCCGCTGAGAGCCGCACGGCCACGAGCGTCGCACCGAATGCGAAGACAGCTTCCACGGTCGGAAAACTGTACTTTCGGACACATCGAGCTCCGGTACGCTCCGGCGCGTGCGTCGACATGCCGCCGCGGTGATCGTGATCATCGCCGGCATGCTCGCGCTGGTGCTCTCACCGCTCGAGGCAGCGCCTCCGAAACGCGACTATGCGGCGCGCGGGGCGTCCTGGAGCATTCTCCCGCCTGGCGAGAACGGAAGTCTCACCTTTGATCGGAATACCACCGATCAGGCGAGGCTCTACGACGGGCTGACTCCGCTCCGTGGGGCTTTGACCCAGCGGGATCTCAAGCGCTTCTTCAAGCCTGCCCCCCTCGGGCTCGGATCCGACAAGCCGCGGAACCGCGAGCGGCCTCGCGCCGGCGTGACGATCGTGCGAGACAGCTTCGGCGTCGCTCACGTCGCCGGCAAGACCGAGGCCGACGTTGCGTTCGGCGCCGGCTGGGTCACTGCGGCAGATCGTGGGCTCCTCCTCCAGCTCATCCGCGGTCCGGCCCGGGCCGCTGCGCTCGACGTGCCGGGACTCGATCCGCTGGCTCTTGCCCTCTCCGGCCGGACGTTCGTTCCCAGTGCCGAGGCCGAAGCGTTCCTCTCGAACCAGCTCGATGCGCTGCGCGCCCAAGGTGCGACCGGGCAGCGGCTCCTCGCGATTGTGAACGGATACGCGGCCGGCGTCACCGCGTGGTACCGCGCGAAAGGCATTCCCGCAGCGCCCTTCACGGCGAACGACGTGGTCGCTTCAGCCGCGCTCATCGCGGCGCGATTCGGGGCGAACGGGGGTCGAGAAGTCGAGAACGCCATGTTCCTGCACGCTCTCGAGGGTCGGCTGGGCGAATCTCAGGCGCGACGAGTCTTCGCGGATCTCCACGACTCGAACGACGCCGAGGCGCCGGTGTCGGTTCCCGGGAGCTTCCCGTATGAGCTTCCGGTCGCCACCTCGGCCGGAAGCGTGGTCGTCGACGACGGAAGCTTCGCGGGAGCGCCCTTCGAGCAGCCGCCGTTTGCCTCCAACGCCCTGCTCGTCGCAGCCAAGCGTTCGGAGACGGGGCACCCGCTCTTCGTCGCAGGTCCGCAGGTCGGGTACTCCTTCCCGCAGTTCTTCGCCGAGATGGAGCTCCAGGGTGCCGGATTCGCCACGCGTGGCGCGGTCTTCCCCGGGCTTCCGTTCGTCGTCGTCGGCCGCGGGCCGGATTTCGCGTGGAGCGCGTCCTCCTCCCAGGCGGACAACATCGATCTCTTCGTCGAGACGCTGTGCACGGACGATCGGCACTACGTCTATCGCGGCCAGTGCACGGCCATGCGCCGACTCTTCGCCGGCACGATCAGGGCGCAGGGCGCGCCCGACCAGCTGGTGGCTCATTACGAGACGACGCATGGTCCGGTCGTCGGCTACGCGACGGTGGCGGGAGAGCGCGTTGCGATCTCCGCCCAACGTTCGACTCGCGGGCGTGAGCTCTTGAGCGCCAAGCCTCTCTACGAGCTCAATACGGGCCGAGTGAATTCTGCTCGACGGTTCCTGCAGGCGATGGGCGGAATGGAGTTCAGTTTCAACTGGCTCTATGCCGACGATCGCGACATCGCGTTCTTCTCGAGCGGCCGGCTGCCGCTGCGGGCGCCTGGAACCGACCCCGCTTTCCCGACGGTGGGCACGGGTGAGTACGACTGGCGCGGGTTCCTGCCCTTTGCGGGGCACGCGCAGGCGGTCAACCCGCCTTCTGGGCTCATCCTCAATTGGAACAACAAGCCGGCGGCGGACGTCGGCTCGGCAGACTCGAACTTCGCCTACGGGTCGGTGCATCGCGTGGAGCTGCTGCGCCCTGCTCTGGCAGCGCGTCGCAAACACACGCTCGCCAGCGTCACCGGCGCGATGAACGCAGCGGCGACACAGGATCTGCGCGCCACAGACGTATGGCCGGCGATCAGAGCGGTGCTCCGCACCGGAAACGCTCCGAGTGCGCGGGCGGAGGCAGCGGTCAGCCTTGTCGACTCCTGGCGCGGAGCAGGGTCGAGCAGGATCGACCGTGACCTCGACGGGAAGATCGACGACCCGGGAGCGGCAGTCCTGGACGCGGCGTGGCAGGGATTGGCCGACGCGGTGATGTCGCCTGTGCTGGGGCCGCTCGTCGACCGGCTTGCGCGGCTTATGCGGCGAAATGACGAAGCAGGCCCTCTTGGCTCGGCATACCAATCGGGTTGGTACGGATACGTCGACAAGGACCTGAGATCGCTGCTCGACCAGCCGGTGCGAGCGCCGTACTCGCGGCGCTACTGCGGCGCGGGGGTGCTCGTAACGTGTCGTGATGCGCTCTGGGGAGCGATCGACGCCGCGGCCGCCGAGTTGGAGAAGGCGCAAGGCCCAGCGCCGTCCGCCTGGCGCGCAGATGCCGTGCGCGAGCGGATCAGGTTCACGTCCGGCGTACTTCCCGACACGATGCGCCGGACGAACCGCCCTACCTTCCAGCAGGTCATCTCGTTTTCAAGTCACAGACCGCGCTGACGCCGCGGGCCGCCGTCGCTCCCGGCCCGCGGAGCGGGCCTCCGCGACCGGCTGACGCCCCTGCAACGTCAGCCGGTCCGGCCTCGCTAGGCTCACAAATCGATGACGAGGAAGCGCTACCTGATGGCGCCCGGGCCGACACCAGTTCCCCCCGAGGTGCTCGCCGCCGGCGCCGAGCCCGTCCTCCATCATCGCGGGCCTGACTTTCGCGCCCTCATGACGCGCGTTCTCGGCCGGCTCCAGGAGGTGTGCCGCACGCAGAACGACGTGCTCGTCTTCACCGCGTCCGGGTCGGGCGCGTTCGAGTCCGCGATCGTCAACCTGCTCTCGCCGGGGGACCGCGTGCTTGCCGTGTCGGCCGGTGAGTTCGGCGAGCGCTGG
>JACCUU010000119.1 GCA_013811645.1 Actinomycetota bacterium
ACGTTCTCGCGCTCGTTCAAGTACCACCGGACGCGTGGCCTCCTCTGCTGTACCGGCCACTGCCCGAATTGCATGATGACCGTGGACGGCGTTCCGAACGTTCGCGTCTGCGTCGAGCCACTGCGCCAGGGCGCGCACGTCAACCAGCAGAACGTCTGGGGGAAGCTCGACCTCGACGTGCTCTCGATCACCGACAAGGTCGGAGGCCCGTTCACTCCGGTCGGCTTCTACTACCGGACGATGATCCGGCCACGCCGCGCGTGGCCGCTGTACGAGAAGGTCTTGCGGAACCTCGCCGGCCTCGGCCGAGTCGACGAGCGGGGCGGGCACTCTCGACGTTACGACGTGGAACACCGCCGCGCGCGCGTACTGGTCGTCGGCGGATCTGATGCCGGGCGCGCGGCTGCGCTCGAGGCTGCTGCCGAGGGGCCTGGCGTGGTACTCGTCGACGAGGGCCCTCGACAGCTCGGGGAGCTGGGCGGGGTGGAGGTGCTGACGCCGGCTCGCGCGCTCGGGATCTGGGAGGGCGGCCTCGTCCCCGTGGACTGCGGAACGGTGCTCTACCGCTACCGGGCGGAGCGCATCGTCGTCGCGACCGGCGCGCTCGAGCAGCCGATCGTGTTTCCTGGCAACGACCTGGTCGGCGTGATGCTGCCGAGCGCGGTTCGCCGGCTGATCCACGACTTTTCGATCCAGCCCGGAGAACGCGCGGTCGTGCTTGCCGCCGACGAGCCGGGGCTCGAGATCGCCGACGAGCTGCGGGAGGCGGGAGTAGCGGTGCAGCGGGTCGTCGACCTGCGCGAGACGCCGGTACGCGAGCTCGAAGCTCAGCGCCGGCGGGGCCGCGTACGAGCGCTGCTGATCGACGGAGAGGAGATCGCGTGCGACCTCGTCGTCTCCTCGGGCGGGCGTCAGCCCGCGTATTCGCTGCTCGCCCAGGCAGGCGCTCGCGTCGAATTCGATTCCTCGCTCGGAGTCTTCGTCCCGACGACACTCCCGCCCGGCGTCGAAGCGGTCGGAACGGTCACCGGCGAAGGGCTCCAGCGGATCGACGTCCCGCCGAAGCACAAGGGGCGGGGGAAGTGCTTCGTGTGCATCTGCGAGGACGTGACGACCAAGGACGTCACGCGTGCGATCGCCGAGGGCTTCGACTCGATCGAGCTCGCCAAGCGCTACACGACGGTGACCATGGGGCCTTGCCAGGGCAAGCTCTGCCAGCTCGCCTCGATCCGGCTCTACGCCCAGGAGGTGCGCGCGTACGAGAGCGACCTCGGCACGACGACTGCTCGTCCGCCCTGGTCGCCGGTGGAGATGGGGCTCCTCGCCGGCCGCCACTTCGAGCCTGCCCGTCGCACGGCCCTCCACTTCCGGCACGAGGAGGCCGGCGCGAAGATGCAGTGGGCGGGGCCATGGAAGCGCCCGTACGCGTACTCCGAGCACCCCGAGGACGAGGTTCGTGCCGTGCACGACTCCCTGGGCGTGATCGACGTGTCGACGCTCGGAAAGATCCTCGTCGAGGGTCCGGAGGCAGCTGCTCTCCTCGAGCGCCTCTACCCCAACCGTTTCGCCGACATGCGTCCAGGCCGGATCCGCTACGGCGTGCTGACCTCTGACGGTGGCCGGATCATGGACGACGGCACGGTCGGGCGGCTCTCGGAGGAGCTCTACTACGTCACGACGACGTCGACCGGCGCCGACTCGGTCACCGCCTGGTTCGAGTGGTGGAACGCGGTCTGGGGTTACGAGGCCGAGATCGTCAACGTCACCGGCGCGCTGGCGGCGCTCAATCTTGCTGGGCCACGCGCGCGGGAGGTTCTGCAGCGACTAACCGAGGACGAGGTCTCGAACGAAGAGCTCAAGTACCTGGACGCAAGGCAGCTCGAAGTTGCGGGGATCCCCTGCCTCACGCTGCGGATCGGCTTCGTCGGCGAGCTCGGCTACGAGCTCCACTGCCCGAGCTCGGCGGCGGAGTTCCTCTGGGATCGGCTGGTCGCCGAGGGCGCGCGTCCCTTCGGACTCGAGCCACAGCGCATCCTGCGGCTGGAGAAGGGCCACGTCATCGTCGGCCAGGACACCGATTCCGAGTCGAACCTCC
>JACCUU010000062.1 GCA_013811645.1 Actinomycetota bacterium
CGCGGTGACTTCGCGCTGGAGCTCTCCGAGAACATCGTGCACGGCTCGGACTCGAGGGCGAGTGCGAAGCGTGAGCTCGCGCTGTTCTTTCCCGACGGTCTTGTCTGACCCGGCCGAGTACGTCGCTCGAAACCGGGCTCTCTGGACGCAGACGAACGCCGCGTTCACCGATCAACAGGCGCGTCGCTCGTGGGCGAAGGACGGGATCGCATGGGGTGTCTTCAAGGTCCCCGAGACCGAGGTTGACGTCCTGGGAGACGTCCGCGGGCTCGACGTTGTCGAGCTCGGCTGCGGTACCGCGTACTTCTCCGCCTGGCTTGCGAAGCGCGGCGCACGTCCGGTCGGCGTGGATGTCACTCCGGCGCAGCTCGAGACTGCCCGACGCTGCATGGGCGAGACCGGCATCGAGTTCCCGCTGATCGAAACGAATGCGGAGGACGTTCCGCTCCCTGATGCGAGCTTCGATCTGGCCGTGTCCGAGTACGGCGCGAGCCTTTGGTGCGATCCTGCGCGCTGGCTGCCCGAGGCGGCGCGGCTGCTCAGGCCCGGTGGTCGCCTGGTGTTCCTCACGAACAGCATGCTCGTGACGTTGTGCGTCCCGGACGAGCCGGGTCATGCGACAGAGAACTTGCTTCGCGCGCAGAACGGCCTGTACCGGGTCACCTGGGCGGCCGAGGATGGAGTGGAGTTCCACATCGGGCACGGAGAATGGATTCGGATCCTGCGTGACAGCGGTTTCGAGGTCGAGAGTCTGACCGAGCTGTACGCGCCAGAAGGGGCTGAGACCCACGAGTACTACGACACCGCCACCGCCGAGTGGGCACGGCAGTGGCCCTCGGAGGACCTGTGGGCGGCTCGCAAGACCGGCTGACCCTCGCGTCGACGTCGCCGCAGCGCCGCGCGATCCTCGAGCAGCTCCGGATTCCGTTCGAGGTGGCGGCCCCAAGCTACGTCGAGCATGATTTGCCCGATCTCGAGCCGGCCGCGCTCGTGCGTGGGCATGCCGAGGGGAAGGCGCGCTCGGTCCACTCGGAAGGTCGCGTCACGCTCGGCGTCGACACGACCGTCGCTCTCGACGGGCGGACGTACGGCAAGCCCCCCGACGTCGAGGCTGCGACGCGAATGCTCCACGACCTCTCCGGCCGTACGCACATGGTCGTGTCCGGCCTTTGCCTCCTCGGCCCGGAGCTCGACCTCGTCCAGCACGAGGTCACCGCGGTCACGTTCAGGCCGCTTACCGCCCAGCTCCTCACGACGTATCTCGAGAGCGGGGAGTGGGAAGGCCGGGCCGGCGGCTACGCGATCCAGGGGCTCGGCGGACGGCTGGTCGAGCGGATCGAGGGCGATTACCTGAACGTCGTTGGGCTTCCGGGCGCGCTTCTCCTCGGGCTCCTCGATCTGCACGCCCCGGGCCTGTTGCAAACCCTCTGAACAAGCCAATCCACAGGCGAAGCCGGAGGGCGATTGATTCGCCCGCAGGCTCCCGACGCGTCCTCTTCGCACTGGCATAAAAAAAGGGGGTACGCGGGGGAAACATGATTTCCCCCGCGAAACGCGTAGGTAGACTCGCTTTCCCATGGCCTGGTTCAAGTCTCTTACCGGCTTCGGCGGCCGCGACATGGCCGTCGACCTCGGCACCGCCAACACGCTCGTCTACGTTCGCGGGCGCGGAATCGTGCTCTCCGAGCCTTCGGTCGTGGCGATCGACCAGCGCACGGGCGAGGTGCACGCCGTCGGGGTGGAGGCGAAGCGCATGCTCGGCAGGACTCCGGGGACGATCTCGGCGATCCGGCCCCTGAAGGACGGGGTGATCGCCGATTTCGACGTCACCGAGCAGATGCTCCGGCACTTCATCCAGAAGGTGCACCAGCACCGCTTCGCGCATCCTCGAGTGGTGGTCTGCGTTCCCTCGGGCGTGACGGGGGTCGAGAAACGTGCCGTCGAGGAGGCGACCCTGTCCGCCGGTGCGCGCCAGGCCTATCTGATCGAGGAGCCCATGGCGGCGGCGATCGGCGCGGGCTTGCCCGTCGCGGAGCCCACCGGGAACATGATCGTCGACATCGGCGGAGGGACCACCGAGGTCGCGATCATCTCGCTCGGCGGCATCGTCGTCTCTCAGAGCATGCGGGTGGGCGGCGACGAGATGGACGAGGCGATCGTCAATCACATCAAGAAGGAGTACAAGCTCCTCGTCGGGACGCAGACGGCCGAGGAGATCAAGCTCGAGATCGGCTCGGCGTTCCGGCTCAAGGAAGAGCTGCAGGCCGAGGTCCGCGGCCGCGACATGTTGACCGGCCTCCCGAAGACGGTGATCATCTCGTCGGAGGAGATCCGCAGGGC
>JACCUU010000067.1 GCA_013811645.1 Actinomycetota bacterium
CAAGCGTCGCCGAGGCTGCGGTCTGCGGCCGCGCAGATGCGCTCACCGGGCAGGCGATCGTCGCGTTCGTCACGCTGAAGGGTGGTCAGGAGGGAACGGTCGAACGGCTGGAGGAGCTACGCAACCACGTCGCCGTGAAGATCGGCCCTATCGCCAAGCCCGCGAACATCGTCTTCACGCCCGAGCTTCCGAAGACCCGCTCGGGAAAGATCATGCGCCGGCTGCTGCGAGACGTAGCCGAGGAACGGCCGCTCGGTGACACGACCACGCTCGCGGATCCCACAGTCGTCGCGGAGATCGCCGACCGCGCCGTTGCTCAGCCGAGCGAGGAGTAGACGAGGGTCTAAACAAGGTCGATCCGTACCGGCTGTACGACCAAGGCCACTCCTCCGTCCTGTTGCAGAATCCCGCGCGGATCGGGTTCAAGAGCACGTACGTACACGCATCGAAGAGGTAGCTCTCACTCTCGATCACCCGCGTCGAGAACCGCCCGGCGAACACGTGGCCGAACCGTCGATGTTTCTCGTTGAAGCCCGCCGCGTAGAGCCAATTGAGTCGATGCATTCCCGAGGACAGAGTCTCGCGTTGGCTCTCGATCACCAGGTGGTAGTGCGTGCCCATCAAGCAGAACGCGTGGCACGTCCAAGCGTGTCGGTGTGAAGCGCGCCCGAGGAGCTCCACGAAGGCCCGGCGGTCGTCGTCATCGAGATACAGCAGCCCTGCGGCGGCCACAGCGCGTGCGTAGACATGGAAATAGCCGTACGCCGGAAGGTTCGATCGAGGCGCCCGCGCCATGGCTCGACGGTATCCGGACGATGGCGCGGCGCCTGCGATTGTGGGCAAATCGGCGCACTCTTGTCACATTTACAGGGACAGGCACTGTAAAGAGCGGCTCCGAAGAAACGCCGATCCGCCGCGCTAGCTTGCGGTGGCCGCTTGCTCGAAGGCGGCGATGGTACGGCTGACGTCGTCGTCGCTCGTGCGCCAGTTCGAGACGGAGATGCGAATCGCGAAGCGATCGCGCCAGGTCGTCCCGCTCATCCATGCCTCGCCGCTTCGTTGCACGGCATCGAGAACAGCACGGGTCCTGTCGTCGTCGGAGAAGCGCAGGAGCACCTGGTTCAAGACCACCTCGTTCAGGATCTCGCAACCTGGCAGCCGCGCCAGCTCGTCTGCGAACCGCCGTGCGTGCCGGCAACTTTGCTCGACGAGCTCGGCGACGCCGGACCTGCCGAGGGAACGGAGTGCCGCATACACCGTAAGTCCGCGTGCTCGACGCGAGAACTCGGGCGTCCAGTCCATCTGATCGCGCGCTGCATCTGGGTTTGCGACGAGGTACTCGGCGGTCATCGCCATGGCCGCGCGATGGGCTTCGGGGTGAGCGACGAACGCGAGCCCACAGTCATACGGGACGTTGAGCCACTTGTGGGCGTCGGTCGCCCATGAGTCGGCCTCGCTCACCCCCTCGACGAGATGCCGCAGCTTCGGCGACGCGGCGGCCCAGAGCCCAAACGCGCCGTCGACGTGGAGCCAGGCCCCGGCAGCCTTCGCGAGTGCCGCGATCTCGGGCATCGCATCGACGGCGCCCGTGTTCACCTCACCGACCTGCCCGCACACGACGGCGGGGCCGTCGCCGTCTGCGAGCGCCGCCTCCAGGGCATCCGGGTGCATGCGACCCTGCTCATCGACCGTCACGGCAACCGTCGAAGAGGCGCCGAGCCCGAGGAGCCGCAGCGCGCGATCGACCGTCACATGACGCTTCCCACCTACGAACACGCGAACCGGTGGAGCGCCGCCGAGGCCGTTGCGCTCGACGTCCCAGCCCGCATGCTCGAGCACCGCATGCCGCGCAGCCGCGAGGCACGTGACGTGTGCCATCTGACAACCCGTGACGAAGGCGAACGACGTCGCCGCGGGAAGTCCGAAGAGCTCCTTCAGCCACTCGCCTGCCACCTCTTCGACGACAGCCGCTGCCGGTCCGCCGACGACCAGGCCCGCATTCTGATCCCAGGTGCTCGTGAGCCAGTCGGCCGCCAGCGCAGCCGGAAGCGAGCCGCCGATGACGAAGCCGAAGTAGCGTCCTCCGGGTATCGCGATCACGCCCGGGTCAGCGTTCGTGGCCAGCTCTTCGACGACGACCAGCGGGTCGACGGGTTCGTCGGGAAGCGGGCCTCCGAGAGCATGGCGCAGCTCGTCGACAGACGCGGGAGGCCACACGGATCGTTCGTCCAGAGACTCGAGAAAATCGGCCGCGATCTCCGCCGTGCGCCGAAGCAACTGCCGCTCGCTCATCGAGACGAGTCTATGTCGGGCTATGCCGCGATCAGTTTTTCGAAGCGGTCGGGATCGTCGAATGGGCCGACAACGGCCAGATAGAGGCGCTTCCCCTCGAGTAGATCCCGGGCGACGCGCTGGACATCCTCGGCGGTGACGGCGTCGATCTGGCGCAAGAGCTCCTCGGGCTCCTCGATCTCGCCCTCGAGCACCTCGCGGCGGAGGCCGTACTGGATCGTGCCCTGCGGGCTCTCGAGCCTGAGGACAAACCTGCCTTTCGAGTACCCGCGCGCCTTTTCGAGCTCGTCGGCGGGCACCGGCTCGGCCGCGATCCCCTCGAGCTCTCCGAGAATCGTGGTGATCGCCTCGTCCACGCGCGCGACGTCGACCCCCGCGCCCGTGTACAGCGTCCCCGTGTCCGTGTACGCCCCGTTGCCCGCGTGGACGTAGTACGCGAGCCCGCGCTTCTCGCGTACCTCGGTGAAGAGGCGAGAGGACATCCCACCGCCGAGCACGACGGTCAGAAGCTGGAGCGCGTAGCGATCCGGGTGCCCGATTGGATAGCCACGTACGCCCAAGATGAGGTGGGCCTGCTCCGACTGCTTCGTGTGGAGGAGAACGGGAGAGCGGTCCGGGGGAAGCTCGACGGGGGGTGCAACCCCTGTCTCCCGC
This sequence comes from Actinomycetota bacterium, assembly GCA_013811645.1. Classification (GTDB taxonomy): domain Bacteria; phylum Actinomycetota; class Thermoleophilia; order Gaiellales; family Gaiellaceae; genus GMQP-bins7. Next base: position 2,947 of record JACCUU010000067.1, read on the forward strand.
TTTTCGATGCTTCCGAGTAGCTCTTCGAGGTGCTCCATGAGCCCGTCCCCGATCCGGCCCCCGACGCCGACGACGATCCGCTCTGGCTGGTACCAGGCGTCGAGGTATGACGTGAACGTCTCGCGGGTCGCCGTCTCGATGGTCTCCTTCGTGCCCAGGATGTCCCACCCGAGCGGCTGGTCGGCGTAGAGCAGACGGTCGTAGACGCTGCCGATGTAGCGCTGGGGATTGTCGAGGTAGACGTTCATCTCCTCCAGGATCACGCCCTTCTCCTTCTCGATCTCGGTAGCGTCGAAGTTCGAGTGCAGGAGCATGTCGCCGAGCACGTCGAAAGCGATGTCTCGCGTCTCGGCGCCGCACTTGACGTAGTAGCCGGTGATCTCCTTGCCGGTGAAGGCGTTGAACTCGCCGCCGATCGTGTCGATCTCCGTCGCGATCGTGCGTGCCGTCGGGCGCCGTTTCGTGCCCTTGAAGAACATGTGCTCCGAGAAGTGCGCTATTCCCTTCGACTCCGGGGTCTCGTAGCGCGACCCGGCGGCGAGCATCACGAAGCAGGAGACGGAGCCGACCTGCGGCATGGAGGCGCTCACGACCCGAATCCCGTTGGAAAGCGTCGTCTTCTCGAAGACCGCCACGGCGCTCGATGGTATAGACAGCCCTCGTGCCTGGACAGCTGACCCGTTCGGCCATTGCCCTTCAGCCCGAGTGGCTTCGGCAGGTGCCCGAGCGCGTGGGCGCGAAGCGGTTGCCGCCGGATGCTCGCGTGCTCTTCACCGGGTGCGGGACGTCGTTCCATGCGGCCCTCGCGTGTGGTCGCG
>JACCUU010000072.1 GCA_013811645.1 Actinomycetota bacterium
CGAGGAGGGGCAGTACGCGTACTACGGCAAGGTCGGTGGCTGCCTAATCACAGGAAACGAGGACGGCATCAAGCACTGCTCCATGAACATCCTCTACTCGCTCCAGCACCTCGGATACACGATTCCGCCACAGGCCGACGCAGGCTGGATCGGCGAGGCGGGGCCCGGCCCCTCGTATCTGGACTCGGGCTCGGGCGGCCCCGAGAACGACTTCACCAACCGGAACACGACCTTCATGACCTGGAACCTCCTGCACCTGGCCCGGCTCTTGAAGGACGCAGGCGGCGTTCCCGCTCACGGCAACCAGCGTTCGCTCTGGGACGCGGGGTGCCGCTTCGACTTCGCCAATCCTGACTACCGCTGAGAGCTCCTGACACACTGAACGGCCATGTCGGGCGATCAGTGTGTTAGAAGCTCTACCCGTGCTGCTCTACAACTCCGCCGTCTCCGGCAACTGCTACAAGGTTCGCCTTCTGCTGGCCCAGCTCGGCCTGTCGTATGAGACTGTCGATGTCAGCGTGGTCGACCGTTCGGGGCGGGAGGAGCTGCTCGGTGAGCTGAACCCCGGTTTGCGCGTCCCGACGCTCGTGCTCGACGACGGGCGGCCGCTTGGCGAGTCGAATGCGATTCTCTGGTATCTCGGCGATGGGACTTCCTACGTGCCTGAGGACGCTTACGAACGCGCGCAGACGCTGCAGTGGATGTTCTTCGAGCAGTACAGCCATGAGCCATACATCGCGGTCGCCCGCTTCTGGATCGCGTACTCAGAGAGTCCCGAGGAGTTCGTGGGTGGGCGACGCGAGCGCGCGCTGAAGGGCGGGTATGCGGCGCTCGACGCGATGGAGGGCCATCTTGCCGAGCGGACGTTCCTGGTCGGCGAGACCTACACGGTCGCGGACATCTCGCTCTACGCGTACACGCACGTCGCGCACGAGGGCGAGTTCGATCTCGCGCCGTATCCCGCGATCCGGGTCTGGCTCGAGCGCGTAGCTTCCCAGCCAGGGCACGTCGCGATCGACGCCTGAGTCGTGGCTGTCCGCGTTCGCTTCGCGCCGAGCCCAACGGGCTCGCTCCACCTCGGCAACGCGCTGACGGCAGTCGCGAACCGCCGCTTCGCGGACGAGCAAGACGGTGTGCTCGTCCTGCGGATCGACGATACGGATCCGACGAGGACGGTCGCGGGCGGTGAGGAGGCAATCCTCCAAGACCTCGCCTGGCTCGATATCGGTTTCGACGAGGGCCCGGTGCGCCAGAGCGAGCGCGGCGCGCTCTACGCGGAGGCAGCGGCGCGGGCGATCGTCGGTCACGCGGCCGAGCGTGACCAGGAAGGTGCCGTGCGACTACGTGATGGTGGCGCAACCCTGCTTCGAAAGGACGGCACCGCGACCTACCAGCTCGCCTCGGTCGTCGACGATCTCGACCTCGAGATCACTCAGGTTGTTCGCGGATCCGATCACCGGCCGAACCTCGAGCTGCAGCGCCGCATCGCGCGCGCGGTTGGCGGGCAGCTTCCGGAGGTGATCCATCACGGGCTCATCCTCGGTTCGGACGGTAAGAAGCTTTCGAAGAGGCACGGTCACGCGTCGATCGCAGATCTGCGACGCGAGGGCTTTCCGTCCGAGGGGGTGCGCGCTTATCTCGATCAGCTGGGTCTCCCCGAGCACGACGTCCAACTCGACCTCCCGCGGCTCCGGCGACTCGCGACCGACGCGATCGCGGCCATGAGCGATGCCGAGCTTGCGACGGCGACTGGAGCCCCGATCGAGGCCGTGCCGGCTCTGCGGGGAGCGCGTTCGCTCGTCGAGGCTCGCGAGTACGCGAAGCTCGTGGTCGCCCCTGTAGGCGCGAGTCTTCCCCCTGACGCGCGCTCGACGCTCGAGCGCTTCGCCGAGCTCCGAGCAGCCGGGCCTGACCATCTCTCGGCGGACGAGTCCCGCTCCGTCCTGCGCGAGCTGAAGGCGGTGGGCGGGGATCTGCGCTCGGTCCGGCTCGCGCTGACGGGCGCCGCGAAGGGCCCGGAGCTCTGGGCTGTGGTGGCGGCTGTGCCGCGGGACGAGGCATTGGCGCGTGCCGGACATGCAGTGGCCTCCTGACTACGATCGCTCGATGCGCCTTTACGACAGCCTTACGCGCAGGCTCGTGGAACTGCCGTCGCCGCCGGGACCAATTCGGATCTATGTCTGTGGATCGACCGTCTATCAGCGGATCCACGTCGGTAACTCGAGGCCGTTCGTGCTCGGGATGTGGCTTCGAAGCTGGCTTCGGCACACGGGCTACGACGTCACCTTCGTGCACAACATCACCGACGTCGACGACAAGGTCTACGCGGAGTCCGTGAAGCAGGGAGTTCCGAGCAGGGAGCTGTCGGAGCGTGCAACGGCGTGGTTCTTCGAGGACACGGATGCCCTCGGACTGGGACGGCCCGATCTCGAGCCTCGTGCAACCGAGACGATCCCCGAGATCGTGGAGTTCATCCAGGAGCTCGTCGACGGCGAGAAGGCGTACGTGGCGAACGGCGACGTCTACTTCAGCGTTGCCGGCTTTCCCGAGTACGGGAGCCTTTCCGGCGCGAGGCTCGAGGAGATGGTCACGCAGGAGACGAGCGAGCTGAAGCGCGATCAGCGCGATTTCGCGCTCTGGAAGTCCCAGAAGCCGCACGAGGACGCGGCCTGGGACTCGCCCTGGGGCCCCGGACGGCCCGGTTGGCACATCGAGTGCTCGGCCATGGCGGAGAAGTTCCTCGGCCCTGAGTTCGAGATCCACGGCGGCGGAAACGACCTTCGCTTTCCGCACCACGAGAACGAGCTGGCACAGTCGAGGAGCCTGGGTCATGCATTCGCCAAGATCTGGATGCATAACGGCATGCTCGAGCTCGACGCGGCCAAGATGTCCAAGTCGCTCGGCAATGTCGTGGCGCTGCAAAGCGTGCTCGAAGTCTGGGGACGGGAAGCCTTGCTCGTCTTTCACCTGTCGGGCGCCTGGAGCAAGCCAGTCGACTTCGATGATCACGTGATGCAGCAGGCGTCGGCACGAGCGGATCGCCTGAGAGATGTGTTCCGAGGCGCGCACCAGGCTGCCGCCGAGTGTTCGTGGGAGCGGTTCTCGGCTGCGCTCGACGATGACTTCAACACACCAGCGGCGCTCGCGGTCATGCACGAATGGCGAGACCACGACCTGCTCCGGCGCGCCCTCGGCGTTTTCGGGCTGGAGTCGCTCGCCGAGACCGACCAAGCGCCGCCCGAGGCCGCTGCATTAGCGGACCGCAGGCACGCGGCCCGCGAGGCGCGAGACTTCGACGAGGCGGACCGCCTGCGCGCCGAGTTGGAGGAGACGGGCTGGGAAGTGCGGGACGAGGCGCAGGGCTATCGGCTCGTCCGGATCCGGTGACACGCGATCTCGTGTACGGACGGCGACCCGTTCGCGAGCTCCTGCGCGGCCCGCGCGAGCTCCTCGAGGT
>JACCUU010000082.1 GCA_013811645.1 Actinomycetota bacterium
ACGTTCGGTTCTACTCCGTCTGGAACGAGCCCAACCTCAATCTCTTCCTGACTCCACAGTTCAACGCAGCCGGCAAGTCCGTTGCTCCGGCGAACTACGCCAAGCTGTACGCCGCGGCGTACGCGGGCCTGAAGGCCGGTAGCCCGACGGCGCAGGTGGCAATCGGGGAGACCTCCGCGCGCGGACGCGACCGGCGGGTCTCCGGAGTCTCCGACACGCACTCTCCGGGCAAGTTCGCAGAGCTCGTGGCCAAGGCCAACCCGAGGCTCAAGTTCGACGCGTGGTCACACCACCCGTATCCGTTCAATCCCAACTCGAGGCCGGGTCAGGTCGTGAAGTGGCCGAACGTCTCGCTCGCGTCGCTTCCCCGCTTCAACACCGAGCTGAAAAAGTGGTTCAAGCGCAAGTCTGCGCCGATCTGGATCACCGAGTACGGGCATCAGACCAAGCCCGAGGACGCGTTCGGCGTGGCCTATCCGACGCAGGCCGCATACATCACGCAGTCGATCGCGATGGCCAGGAAGTTCCCGTTCGTCGGGATGTTCATCTGGTTCGTCTACCAGGACGACCAGGGCCAGCCCTGGGAGTCCGGCCTCTATCGAGCCGGGGGAGCGGCCAAAGGGTCCTCGCCGGCTCGATTCGGCGCCAGCGCGCGGCCCCTCGACCAGCGAAACGCGGTCTACAGCTTCCGTGCCGGAACGACGACGCCGCTCGTCACGCTCTACACCCGTCGCTACTGCGTCGGCGACACGGCAGGTGAGTCGATCGGGATGACCTGGCGCATCTTCCGCGCAGGGCGACTGATCGCCGTGGGCCAGCAGACCTCTGCGCTTCGCGTCGACTGCACGATCAGAGCCCGGCTGCGCTTCCGTGCGCCTATGGCGAAAGGCGTGACCTACACAGCGACGTTTGCCCTGAACGACAAGAACGGTGTCGTCCTCAGCCGGCGCTTGACGATCCGCGGCACGTAGGCAGGTTTTTCACGCAGATCGGGATCCGCTCACTCGGATCCCGATCGCGAAACCCCTGAAGTGGCCGCTTTGCGGCCAGGGCGCTCACCTCACCGGGCGTTCCAGACCAGGACCTGCATCCCTTCCCACCACTGGGGATGCCCGCGATCCTTGCCCTCGATCGTGAGGACCCGGCGAGCTCGCGGCTGGGCGGCGAGGTAGTCGTCCATGGCACGACCGACCTGCTCCCAGTCGGTGTCGTCGACGATCAGGAGCGCGCCCGGAGCGAGAAACGGCTCGGCGATGCGCAGCCCATCGAGCTGTGCCTCGTACGTGTGGAGCGCGTCGTAGTACCAGGTGCCGACCGAGACCCCGTTCAGCTTGCCATCGCCAATGAGCTCGAAGACGTCACCGACCAGGAGCTCCGGTCGAGGGACGCCGAACCGCTCCAGATTCTGCTCGACCTTCTCGAGGCTCGCATCGCGGAAGTCGAAGCTGTCGATCCCGATGAAGCGGCCGCCCTCGTTCCCGAGCATGGCCGAGATCAGGCTCGCGCCGTGGAAGACGCCGACCTCGACGTAGGCCTCGTCGGGGCCGAGACAGGATGCCGCGAGGTTGAGAAGTGCGAAGTTGTTTTCGCGCGCGAGGTTCTCGATCTCGTCTGCGATCGGGGCGAGGAGACGGTCACGAGGATGCTCCGAGGCCGGAAAGTCCTCGAAGAGAGCCGGAAGCTCACGCAGGAAGCGGTCGGTGTCCATTCTTCTAGATGCCTGCTCGGGAGTTGACGCGCAGCCGGAGGCGGGCATGACCAAGCCCTGCGACGCACTCCCTCATCGTGCAGGCTGGAGAGCCTGTGCGACGAGGGAGGGTGGCGATCCGGCGCCGTGCCGTGGCCGTCATCCGGCCCGCCGTGAATTCCCGAGCAGGCATCTACAGGTGGCTGGTCACGCCGGCGAGGCTCTGATCCTCGGCGGGGGGCTCGTACCAGGACAGCGCGTACTTGCCGTCGTCCAGGTCGCGCGCGAGCGCCGAGAGCTTGAGCGGCCGGAATGTGTCGCACATGACGGCGAGCTCCGTCGTCTCGGTGACGCCGAGCGCCTTCTCGGCGAGACCGGGCTGCGGCCCATGCGGAAGACCGGAAGGATGGAGCGTGATCGCGCCCACCGAGATCCCCTTGCGCGAACCGAAGTTGCCCGAGACGTAATAGATCATCTCCTCCGACTGCAGATTCGAGTGGTGGTAAGGGAGCGGTACCGCGTCCGGGTCGAAGTCGAGCTTCCGCGGGCAAAAAGAGCAGATGACGAAGTTCGGGCCCTGGAACGTCTGGTGCGAGGGCGGCGGCTGGTGGATCCGCCCCGTGATCGGCTCGAAGTCGTGGATCGAGAACGTCCACGGATACAGGTAGCCGTCCCAGCCCACGACATCGAACGGGTGGTAGTCGAGGACGTACTCCTGGTACCCCCCGCGAACGCGCACCTTCACGAGGAAGTCCCCGCGCTCCCGGTACGTCTTCAGCTCCGAGGGCGGGTGGATGTCGCGGTGGTAGTAGGGAGCGCCTTCGAGGATCTGGCCGTACTGGTTCCGGTAGCGCCGCGGGATCTCGATCAGGCCCGGCGTCTCGAAGACGAGATGGCGCTGCGGGCCGGCGGGAACGAAAC